>CAYTJL010000002.1:98481-110608 GCA_964437785.1 uncultured Polyangiaceae bacterium | reverse complement strand
CGAGGCCGCCACACCACCGAGCCCACCCGCAACGAGCACGCCGAGACCACATCCATGACCCAAGGATAACCAAACTACGCTCCGTTCGCCTCCCCTTTCTCGCGCGGCAGACACTAAGAGCAAAGGCACGTCGGCCACCCGTGCCCGGCACCGTGCCCCCGAAGGCTCCACCCTCGCTCCTCCTCGCACCCTCATGCTTCTTCGAAAAATCACCCCTCCCGCCCTCCTCCAAGGCGCCGCTCCACCTCACCCACCATGGACCGGCGATTGCAAAGGCATCTCCCCATGACCACCTCCAGCAACCTTTGGACGCCCCCCGCGGGCACCCTCGGCCTCGATCGCAGCGACACCATCGCATCTCAAGCATCGAGCCTCTTCTCGATGGGCTATCAGTTCGCGGTCCGCACCGTGGGCCTGTCGGCGACCGACACCATCGGCACGCTCACGGCGAGCGAGGTGAGCGCCATCCAAGCCAGCGGCATGGCCATCAGCATCTATCAACTCTTCTCCACGAACACGAGCTACATCCAATCCGCCTCCCAAGGCACCACCGACGGCACCTATGCGGCCCAGCAAGCCCAAGCCCTCGGCGCGCCCGCCGGCATGACGATCTGGTACGATTTCGAGGTCTCGTACAACACCACCCAAACCATCATGACCGACTACCTCAACAACTGGGCCGCCGCCGTGATCGCCTCCCCCTACAACTACCTGGCTGGCATGTACGTCGGCGGCCAAAACACCCTGCCGAGCACCACGATCTCGAACCTCCCCAACTTCCACGCCTATTGGATGGAGGCGGGCATCGTCAACAACCCCACCGGGATCGCCCGGGGATTTTCGATGTATCAGCTCCTCCCTTATTACACCTCCACCCCCAGCACCATCATCGCCGCCGGCATCAACATCGATGGTGACGTGGTCCAGACCGACAACTTCGGCGGCCTGCCCGTCTTCTGGAGGAGCTCGGCCGGCGCCGCGCAATAGAGCAAGATCACAACATCGCTGCCGCGCCGACAAACTTGGCCCCTCGCCCGAGCTGTGATACGCGCGAATTCATGGACCGGCGAGCATTCCTAGGAGCCCTCGGCGCCGCGGCTTCGGCGCTCTGCCTCCCTCTGCCTGCCCTCGCCGCGCCCCCGTCCAAAATCCGTAACATCGAGCGCCACAAGCTCGGGCTCACCTTCAAGCTCGCGCTCGACAACGCGCCTTTCCCGTTCGCCGGCTCACCCCACAAAGACCCTACGGTCATGGTCTTCGTGCCGGCGCACTACCGCCTCCCCTCGCACCGCGAGGTCGACACGGTGGTCTATTTCCACGGCCATCACGGCAACGCCGAGCGCACCGTCACCGGCCACGCGCTCCGCGAACAGCTCTGCGACAGCAAGCAAAACGCCATCTTGGTCGTGCCCCAAGGCCCTTGGATGGCCCCCGATTCGAGCGGCGGCAAGCTCGACGAAAAAGGCGGCTTCGCCAAGATGCTCGCCGAAGTGCGCAAAACCATGTCCGGCTCCGCCGCGAGCGACGCGCTCGGCCAAGCCTCCCTCGCAGGCGCCTCCCGCGTCGGCATGCTCTGCGTCGCCGCGCACTCGGGCGGCTACAAAGTCGCTGCCAATTGCCTCAAGCACGGCGGCGTCAACGTGAACGAGGTCTATCTGTTCGACGCCCTCTACAGCCACGTCGACGTCTTTCATTCGTGGGTCGTCGCCCGCAAAGACAAGTCCGGCCGCGACCGCCACAAGCTCATGAGCTTCTATCAAGGCGGCACCTCCAAAGAGCTCAACATGGAGCTCCTGAAGCGCCTCGAAGCCTCGGGCATCCGCTGCCTCCACGAGACCAAAGCAGGCCAGCTCTCCCGCTCCGAGCTCACCAAAGGCCGCGCCGTCTTCATGGGCGGAGCCGCCGCCCACCACGCCGCCGCGTTCGGCCAAAACAACCTTCGTGATTGCTTGTTCGCCTCCGGCCTCACCCGCACCATCGAGTCCAATTGGTTCGAAAAGAAGGGCGAGCCCCGGGCCATCGACGTGCGCCCGGGGTGACACGACAACCGGCGGTCACCAGCCGAAGAACGCGACCTCGCGGAACGCGACCCACGTCCCGGGGCTGCTCGCCGTATAGATACGGAGATAACGATACACAGCCCCGCTCGGCGGGTTGAGCGTCGCCTCGGTCCATTGATTGACCCCGGTCGTCACCTGCCCGATCGGCGTCCAATTCTGCCCGTCGTTCGACGCCTCGATGGATTGCACGAGCCCGCTCGACCCCGTCTGCGTGTTGAGGAGCCGCACCCGCTGCGGCGTAAAGCGCCCTCCGAGATCATAACGAATCCATTGCGGGCCAACCCCGCCGCTGTTCCAAACCGTGCTCTCTTGGCCGTCCTCCGCGTTCACCGCCGGCGAGCCCGCCAATTGCCCGCTCGCCGTGACCGCCACCGGGTGCAAACGACGCTGCGTCGAGCGCTTCCACCGCGCGATCGCGTCGCCGGCGTCGTTGAGGTAATCACACCCGTGTTGGACCGACGGCGCGAGCTCGGTCGTCTCGCTCCAGAAATTGAAGGTCTCCAGGTTGAGCCAATTCGTACCGTTGGTCGACGCGCCGATGAGCTCGCTCTGCCAGCGCGCGCGATCGCGGGGCCGCGCCGAACCGTTGTTCGGAGGGTCGCTGCAGTGCCACCGATCCTGAAAGCCCGGCCCGAGCGTGGTCGTATAAACGGGCAGGAGAGGCAGCCCGACCGCCGCCCCCACCGTGCGCGGGCCGCTCGACGCCGCGCCCCACTCATAATAGGTGTCCCCGTTGTAGACCGTAAAGTTGTAGGGATATCCGCCGATCGGCCCCCACCACAACACCTCCGGCACCACCGCGAGCGACTGCCCCGCATAGCGCGCGGCGAAGCGGCTCCGAAGCTCGTTCGCCATCGTGTTGTCGGCGAGGAGCGAAGGCGCGGGAGAGCACGCCTGGGAGTAGTTCTCCGAATGATAGATGAAGAGCGGGAACGACGTCGCGTTGAAGGTCCGCAGCAAACGATCGTCGAGCGACCCGGCGGCGTTCACGACGACATCAAAGACGTTGCTCACACCACCCCAGAGCGTCGACATGCTGGCCGAGCCCGCCTGCGTCCAATCCTCGTTGTTGCAGCTCGCGCCGTTGTCCCAATATTCGATGCCGTCGGCGTGGAACAAGATCCGCGGCGGCGACTTGCCTTGGCTCCGCAGGTTCGCCTGCGCCGTCAGCATCGCGCGGATCGACGCCGTTTGGCCGCGCTGGACGATGAGATCGCCCGGGAAGCCATAGACCAGCACGGCGAACGCGTCGATGCGCGCCCGGGCGCCCAGATCGAAGAGATAGGTGAAGTGATCGACGAGCGCCTGCTGATCCGCAGGGGTGATGTCGGTCGAGGCGAAATACCTGCAATCGATCTTGGGGTTGGCCGGGTCGCGCCCCGAAGGCACGGTGGGCAACGGCTGATCGTTGCACGCGGTCGTGTCCGCGGCATAACAGTAATTTTGAATCGACGGGTTCCAAAACGCATATTGCCAATAGAGCTGCGCGACAGCGAGCTTGCTCCGCGCCGTCATCGCCGTGGGATCGGGCGTCACGATGCCCACGTCGCCGATGCCGACCCAGCTCTGGCCCGCGTTCGCGTCGATGGCGATGGCGTCGTAACGACCGGGCTCGACCGGGATGGGCGCGAGCGGCGTGAGCGGCCCTGTCACGGCGTACGTGGCTGACCCGATCACCCGATAAACCCCCGCGTCGCGCCCCCGGATCGTATAGGTGACATTGGCGTTGGGAGAGGCCGTGGCCGAGAGCGCCACGGCGGCGATTTCGCTCTTCGAAGAGGGGAATTGGAGCGTGAGCGTACCGGTGTAGTTGCCCGCGACCCAGAGGGTGGATGCGTTGCAGTCCGCCGCGTTCGAAGGCGGATATCCGTTCGCGTTGCCGGAGGCCGTGACCACCGTCCCCTGCGGGAGCGCAAAGGCCCCTGGCAGCGGCGCGCACGCGGTCGCGGGCAAGAGCGTGACGTCGGCGATGGCCACGAAGCTCGGGCTGCTCTGCACCTGAATTTGAAGCTGCGTATAACGACCGTTCTCCACCGTGATGGGCGTGAGCACGTTGGTGCCGTTCGCCACCTGATGGGTCGCCTGCCCGATGATGCGATAATCACCGTTCTGCGCGCCCCAGATCGTGAACGTCTGCGTGGAGCCGGTGTTGGGGTTCCCCGACCACGCGTTCGCGCGGATCTGCACGCCGCCGACGCTCTCGGCGCTCGGGAACGTGAGCGTGAGCGCGCCGCTCGTGGCCGACGCGTTCCAAATGGTGTTGGCGTTGCAGTCCAGGGTGGCCGCCTCGGGGCCCGCGATCGGCGCCGCGCAGAGCGACCCGACCGCCGATGTGGTCGACTCGGCCAACGTGCCTTGAGGCGGCAAATACCCCTGCATCCCCGAGCACGTTTGAAGGCCGAGCGGCGCGCTCGCGGGCGGCGGCTCCGACTCCCCACCACAGGCGGACGGGCCGAGCGCGGCCGCGGCCACGAGCGGGATCAACAGATGACGAACGTGCGATTTCATGGGATCAGCCTCTCCGTGCGATGGTCGAGAGCCACGCGCGCGCCGCGCTGTTCGGCAGGTTGGTCTCGTATGCTGAAGCTTCGATGCGCTCGACCTCGAACGGAGGCCCAAACGTGGCTCGAATCTCGGCCTGCGTCACCCGCCGCGGCCCGCCCCAATTCGGCTCCTCGTCGCTGAAGCAGAGCACATAGACCCGCGCGCCCGGCCGCGTGACGTGAGAGAGGCTCTCCGCATAACGAGGCCGAGCCTCGTCGCTGAAGACGTGAAAGAGCGCGCTGTCGATCACCAGATCGAACAGCCCGAGGCCCAAACCGCCGAGCGCGAGCGCGTCGCCCACCACGAAGCGCGCGCTCGACCCGCCCCGCGCCTCCGCCTTCTCCTTCGCTTTTGCGATGGCCGTCGGCGCCATGTCGACCCCGGTGACGTCGACTCCATGCGCGGCGAGGAGGATGGTATTTTCGCCCGTGCCACACCCCACGTCGAGCACGCGCGCGCGACGATCGATGAGCCCGTCTTCAATCCATCGGGCCACGACCCGCTGCGGCCGGCCGATGTCCCACGGCGGCGTCCCATCTCGATATCTCGCGTCGAACGTGTCGGTCATGGCATCTCTCCTTCGAGCGCCCTGCGCGTAAAGAGCATGGCCTGCGGCCTCGAAAAACGCCGCAGCTTCTTGCCCAAGAGGCGATTGGCGAGCACCTCGGCGTCGAACGCCTTCTGCGTGACGCCCGGCGCCGCCGCGAGGAGCACGTCATACGCCCGCGTCGCCGCGCGCATCAGCGGGCTGCCCTCGGTGGGCACATAACGATCGAGCACGTTGTTCGCGTACCCCGAGGGCACCACCGCCGTGAGCGAGAAGCCCGCCATACGGAGCGAGTCCACGTAATACGACGATGGATACGGCATCTCGAACAAGCCATAACGCTGCGAATACGGGTGCTCGCGGAGCAGCCGATAGAGCTCCTCGGCGCTGTCCGCGTACCACTCGCGCAGCATCAACCAACGCCCATCGACCTTCGTTTTGCGCCGGATCGCCGCGGCGACCGACGTCATCGACCGGAAGTGATGGACGCAGTTGTGCGTGAGGATGAGGTCATAACGGGACGTGTCCGCGTACCACGCGTCGAGATCGTTCCAAATACGGATGTGCGAGGCGTCGGGCCGCGTGCGCAAATAACCTGTCCCGCTGATCCACGCCGCGTTGGGCTCGAGCATCTCGAGGTTCTTGTAGCCGAGCGTGCCGAGCCCCCACCCGAGCCACCCGCCGCCCCCGCCGATCTCGCAGATGCGCGCGGAGGTGGGGATTTGGAAGATCGATAAGAGCCGCGCGATGCGCGCGAGCTCGGGCCCGTTGCGGAAGCGCTCGAACGCGCGCTCGCGATCCTCGTCGCAGTAGATCGACTCGATGACCGCGCGCGCCGCGGGGTCGGTCTTGCCACGCGCGATCTCGGCGCGGATCGCGGCCTCCCAGCGCTCGGGATCCTCCACGAGGCTGTGGATCGCGAGCCGATCGGCCGCGTCGATCGCGCTCATCAGGCCCGCAGCACCGCGCCGAAGCGCGCGTTCACGGCCTTGACGACGGCGTCGTGGCGCGTGTCGACCTCGGCGTCGGTGAGCGTGCGCGCGCGATCGGGATCCGTCGTGGCCTTGGGATCGCGGTAGACCACGTGGAACGCGAGCGATCGGTGATCGGCCGGGACCGAGCCGCCGCGGAACAGATCGAACAGCTCCACCGACTCGCAGAGATCGCCGCCCGCCTCGCGGATCGCGTCGCCCACCGAGCCCGCCTCGACGTCGTCGTGGACCACGAGCGCGACGTCGCGCGTGTTCGCGGGGAGCGACGGGATCGCCTTGAATTTAGGCGCCGGAGCGCCGAACGACGCGAGCGCGCGGAGGTCGAGCTCGACCACCGCCGCGTCGCCGCCGAGGTCGAGCGCGTCGACGACGTCGGGGTGCAGCACGCCGATCGCGCCCACCACGCGGCCCTCGACGATCACGTCGCCCGCCGCGCGCGGGTGCAGGTACGGCGCGCGCTCGTCCGCGGTCTGTCGCGCGATGGTCGCGCGCTTGCCCGTGACCAGCTCGACGATCTCGAGCGCCACGCCCTTCGCGTCATACACGTCGATCGGCGCGGGCTTCTCCAGGACCGCGTCCCTGTGGCCCGCGAGGATCGCCGCGAACGAAGGGATTTGATCGGGCAGGCCGGGGTCGGGTGAATGCGCGCCCGGCGCGAGGAAACGCGCGCCCAACGCGAACAGGCGGACGTCGTGCACGCCGTGCCTGCGCGCGCGGCGGAGCGCGTCGCAGAGGCCCGGGAGCAACGTCGTGCGCATCACGCTGCGCTCTTCGCCGAGCGGGTTCACGATCGTCACCGGCGCAGGCGGGAGGCCGAGCGCCGCGATGTCGCGCGGCGCGGTGAAGGCGAACGTGAGCGCCTCCGAGAGCCCGATCGCGATCGCGGTGCCCCGCACGCGCGCCTCGAGCGCGCCCGAGGAGCGCGGCTTTTGAGGCCGAATCGCAGGCAAAACAGAGGGCAGCGAGTCGATGCCGCGCACGCGGATCACCTCCTCGATGAGATCGGCCTCACCCGCGACGTCGGGCCGGAACGAGGGCACGCTCACCGCGATCTGCCCCTCGCTCGAAGCGCTCGGAGAGAAGCCCAAGCGCGCGAGGATCGCCGACGCATCGGCGAGCGAGACGGGCACGCCGAGGAGGGCCTCCATGCGTGAAGCGCGCAGCGTGAGCGTCTTCGAAGGAGCGATGGGGCCGCTCACACCCGCCAAAATCGAGCCCGAAACGGCCTTGCCGCCCGCGAGCGACGTGAGCAGCGAGGCCGCGTGCGCGAGCACGTCGGGCACGCCGTTCGGATCCACGCCGCGCTCGAAGCGATGGCTCGACTCGGTGTGGATCGCGTGGCGCCGCGACGTCCTGCGCACGCCGCGCGGCGCGAAGTACGCGCACTCCAAGAGCACGCGCTTGGTGGTCGCGCGGATCTCGCTGTTCTCGCCGCCCATCACGCCCGCGAGCGCGACCGGACCCTCGGCGTCGCAGATGACGAGATCGTCGCCCGTGAGCGCGCGATCGATGCCGTCGAGCGTCCTCATGGGCTCGCCCGCGGCCGCGCGGCGCACGATGATCGACGCGCCCCGCACGAGGTCGAGATCGAAGGCGTGCATCGGGTGACCGTGCTCCAAGAGCACCAAGTTGGTCACGTCGACGACGTTGGAGATCGATCGCACCCCGAGGCTCTCCAGGCGGTATTTGAGCCACAAAGGCGAAGGCCCGAGCGCCACGTCGACCACCGCGCACGCGCCGTAGACCGGGCATCGTTCGGTGTCGCGGTTGTCGACCGAGACGAGCTTCGTCACGTCGCCGCTCTCTGCCGCCACGCGCTTCGGCGCTTCGGGCCCGGGAGGCGCGAACGGGATCTCGAAGAGCGCCGCGAGCTCGCGCGCGAGGCCGATGTGGCCGAGCGCGTCGGGCCGGTTCGGCGTGAGATCGATCTCGAAGATGAAGTCGTGAACCGAAGGCAGCGCCTCGCGGAGCTTGGTCCCGGGCTTCGCGAAGCCGGGCGCGAACGTGAGGATGCCGTCGTCCTCTTTGGCCGAGATCGAGAGCCCGAGCTCCATCTCGGAGCAGAGCATCCCCTCGCTCACGACGCCGCCGATGTCGCGCGGGGTCAACGTCACACCGATCGCGGGGAGCGTCGCGCCCACCGGCGCGAGCGCCACCATGAAGCCCGGATCCGGCACGTTGGGCGCGCCGCACACCACGCGCTGCTCGACGCCGTCGCCGCGATCGACCGTGACGAGGCGCAGCTTGTCGCGCTTGGGATGAGGCTCGATTTTACGTACCGCGGCGAGCACCAGCGTCTCGGTCCCTGCGCCGTATTCGTCGATGCCGTCGACCGCGATGCCCGCGCGCGTAAACCGCTCTGCGACCTCGCGCGGCGAGGCCGACAGACCAGGGACGAGCGCAGAGAGCCAACGATACGAAGCCTTCATGAAGCGGCCTTTACCACAACTCGCGTCCACCCGTTGACAGACGCGCGCGGGAGCCGTACCCGAAGCGCCGAATGAGGCGGAGCGGCCTCCGCGCCGGCTCCGAGGGACAAATGCCTACGTACGAATACGCGTGCTCTTCGTGCCAGAACGAGTGGGAAGCCGAGCAATCCATCAAAGAGGCTCCGCTCACCGAGTGCCCTCGTTGCCACGAACAGACGGCGAAGCGCCAAATCTCCCGCGGAACGGGCTTTATCTTGAAGGGCGGCGGCTGGTACTCGGATCTCTACGCCTCGCCCGCCAACAAAGGCGGCGACAGCAAAAAAGACGGCGGATCGTCGAGCGGATCGTCCGGCGACAGCGGCGGCTCGTCGTCGAGCGGCTCGTCGTCGAGCGGGTCTTCGTCGAGCGGATCGAGCGGATCGAGCGGTTCGACGCCGAGCAGCTCGTCTCCCAGCAAGAGCGAAGCGTCGGCCTAATCGGGCTCGATTCTGATATCGTCGAGGGGATGGACGATCGAAAGCGCTTGGAGGAGCTGCGCGCGCAGCTCCTCGAACAGGACCTCGAGATCCTCCGCGCCATCGAGCGGCGCGCGAAGACCGCTCAACAGATCAGCAAGCTGCGTACAGGCGCCGCGCGCTTCGGCGCGACGGCGGACGCGGCGCACCTGCACGCGCTCGAAAAGGCCGTCGGGCCTTCGCTCTCCGCGCTCAGCGTGCGGCCCGTCTTCTCCGCGATCGACACCGCGAGCCGCGTGTACGAGGCGGCTCCGCGCGTCGCGTACGCGGGCACCGAGGGCGGCTTCTCGTGGATCGCGGCGCGCACGCACTTCGGCGGGGGCGTCGAGATGCACCGCGCGGACACGGCCGCGCACGCGCTCGACGAGGTCGCGCGGAGCCGCGCCGACCTCGCGGTGGTGCCGTACGAGTCGCTCGAAGACGGCCTGATCTTCCCCACGGTGCAGGCCATCGCCGCGGCCGATCTCAAGCTGATCGGCGAGCGCGAGGTCGCGCACACGCTCGCGCTGTGGAGCGCGACGGGCAACCCCGCCGACGTCGAGAAGATCTACGCCGCGCCTCAAGATCACGCCTCGTGCATGAGCTACTTGGAGGTGAGCCACCCGCGCGCGGTCGTCATCGACGTCCGCTCGCCGCTCATGGCCTACGAGCTCGCGCTCGAAAATCACGGCAGCGCCGCCATCGTCGCGCGCGGGCTCGACAAGTACATCGGGAGGCGCGGCGAAGGCCGCGAGCTGCGCGTCGCGCGCGAGAACGTCGGCGACGAGGGCGAGATCCGCGTGCGGTACGGCGTCGTCTCGCGCATGCCCGCGCAGCGCACCGGCGCCGACGCGACAGCGCTGCTCTTCAGCGTCCACGACAAGCCGGGCGCGCTGCACGACATCCTCCAGCACTTCAAAGAGAAGAGCTGTAATTTGAGGCGAATTCAGTCGCGCCCGGTCGAAGGGTGGGAGTACCTCTTCTACGCCGAGGTGAGCGGCCACGTCACCGATCGCCCGCTCGTCGCCGCGCTCGAAGGCGTCAAGCGCGAGACCAAGACCCTCAAGATCATCGGCTCTTTCCCGCTCGAAATGCCCGATCCCGTCCCTTCGCAGGAGCCGAACCGGCCTCGGGGATGATCACACGACGCGTCTTCCTCGGCTCCGGGGTCGCTCTCGCGGCGATGGGGTGCGGCGGCGAGCTCACCGCGCCCTCGTACGCGAGGCTCGATCCCGCGCTCATCGAGCGCGATCCACCGGCGCTGCTCCCGCGCGGTCTCCTCGTGTTCGGCTACCTCGACGCGCAGGCGCTCTTCGCGTCGAGCTTCGGCGGCGAGGTCGCGCAGGTGATTCAAGGCCTCTTCCCGCTCGGCCCTGAGTCGGGCTTCGTGGTGCGGCGCGACGTGTCCAAGGTGTGGGCCGGCGCGTACGCGATGCAGGGCGCGGATTGGTGCGCGGTGGTCGAGGGCACGTTCGATCAAGCGGCGATCCAGCGCGCCGCGACCGCGCGATCGATCACGGTCTTGGGCTCGCCGCTCGTGCCCTCGCAATACGCTGGCGTGGATCTCTATTCGGCGGGGGCGATCGGCTTCACCGTGCTCACCGCGCGCGTGGGGCTCGTCGGCAACGAGACCGGGATGCGGCGCGCGCTCGATCGTCTCAAAGGCAACGCGCCCGTGCGCATGATCCCCACGTGGATGACGGCGCTCTCGCAGACCAAGGGCGCGAGCATGGCGCTCGCCGCCGACGTGGGCATGCAGCCCGCGGTCGTCGCCGCCGCGCAGAAGATGGCGTTCTTGAACGAGCTGCGCGCGGTGCGCGCGCTCGGCAACGTGACGCCGCAGACGGGCACGGGCGTGAACCTCGTCGGCACCTTCAGCTACAGCGACCCTCGTTATGCCGAGAGCGGCGCGACCGCGATCCAAGGGCTCAACCGCATGGCGCAGCTCGCGGCGTTGTTCACGTCGTTCGGCGGCATCACCGTGCCCGCCGCGGAGGTCGCCCGCAAAGACGCCGACGTCGCGTTCGCGATGTCGCTCCCCGACTCCCTCATGAAGACGCTGCTCCGCATGGGCGCCGACTCTGTCCGGAGCTCTGTCTCGTCCACCCCCGTCCAGGGGAGGTGATTCATGTCCTCTCTTTTTCGTGTCGTCGTCGCGCTCTCACTCCCTGTCATCGCCGTCCTCTCCGTGCCCGGTTGTGGAGGCAGCACGAGCGCCACGTGTGATGGATTCTGCACCTCGGGCCTCGGCTGCATCGAGGCGGACTCCTGCGTCCTCGTCGACCCGGACGCGGCCAAGAGCGCGTGTGTGGAGTCGTGCAGCATCGGATTCGCCGCCCTCGACGCCGCCGAGACGCAGGCGGTCGATGGATGCCTGTCGTGCCTCAACAACGCGGCGCAGGGGCTCTGTTACGAGTCGATCCCGGATCAACACGTCTGCGACGAGGTCTGCGACACCGACGCCGTCGAGGCCGCCGGAAAGAAGTGGTCCGCCGCGCAGGAGACGGGCGAGCCGCCGGCAGGTGGTGAGTGTACGAACGGCCGCAACGTCCTCGGCAGCAGCGAGTGCCAAGGCTCCTCGACCAGCGGCGCCTGCGACATCGCCTGTTGCAACGGGAGCTGCGGCGCGGTCCCGGACGTGAGCGCGTCGTGCGACACGAACGCGACCCCCGCCTCGTGCACGTGCACCGAAGGCAAGAACAAGGGTAAAGCGTTCACGACGGACAACCCGTGCAGCGGCAACGAGCTTTGGAACGAGTGCAATCTCTGAGCGTGATCGTCAGTCGAAGACCGCGCGCACCAACACGAATTTGTTGTTGAGCTCAGGTGTGGTGAGCTTCTCGAACGAGCGCGTGGCGCCGATCTCGTTTTGGAGCGAGCTCGTCCGGCCGTGCTCGGTGACGAAGTAAATCGTCTTCTTTCCGCGGCGCTTCTCGTCTGATACGTAATCTTGGAACTTCTTGCCGCTCCCCACGAACGCGGGCACGCGGTTGCCCGTGTAGAAGTTCTCACCCTTCCAGTTCATCTGATAGGCGATGAGCGGCCCGGCGCGCTCGATCGT
>CAYTJL010000002.1:71021-98381 GCA_964437785.1 uncultured Polyangiaceae bacterium | reverse complement strand
CCGCGCGTGATCATGCGCGGCCCGAGCTTGACCGCCGCGACGCCGATCATCGCCGCGCCCGCGAGCGCCAAGAGCGCGCCGGTGACCCATGGATCCGCCTTGGATCCCCGCGCGAACGGCACCAGACGCGCGACGCCGAGCACCGCGAGGAGCGCGCCCGCGCCGAGCGTCGCGCCGTACATGGCGACGTCGATCGGGCGCGGCGGATCGCTCCTCTCGTGGCTCCCCTCCGAGCGCGCGAGCATGTTGTCGAGCAGCACGCCGACCAACATCCCCGCGGGCGGGAGCGCGGGCAGGATGTAGTGGTGGAACTTGGTCTGCATCCACGAAAAGAGCACGAACGCGAGCACGAACCACATGCCGAAGAACACCGCGCCGTCGGTCCGCGGACGCTCCTCGCGCCCCCGCAGGAAGGTGAGCAGCGCCGCGGGCACGAGCCCGGTCCACGGGAACATCGCGTAGCCGAGCTGCCACACGTAAAAGCGGAAGCTCACGTCGTCGCCCTCGTTCGTGTCGTGCACGTGCGTGAAGGCGCGCTTGAACATGTCGTGGAAGATCAGCCGATCGGTGAAGGGCTGGCCGTGCCGCGCGTACATCGCCACGAACCAAGGCAGCGCGACCGCGAGCACGATGAGCACGCCGGCCGGGATCTCCAGGTCGAGCAGATCGCGCCAGCGGCGCGTCGCCGCGACGTACGCGCCCGCGACGACCACGGGCAGGAGCACGCCCGCGGGCCCCTTGGCCATGGTCGAGAGCGCCGCGAAGAACCACGCCGCGAGGAAGTACATGCGCCGCGCGCGCCGCTCACCCCAGCTCATGTAGAGCACGAGGCCGAGCGCTTGGAGCCACACCAGCGCTTGCAGCGCAGGGTGCAGGCCGCGCAGCACGGGGAACACCTGCCTGCACGCCTCGTTGCCGGGGAGGCCGCAGTTGCCGGGCGATCCCGTCGAGAACGTGTCCGGCCGGAAATGAAAGCCGCGGATGTCGAGCGGGACGTTGCGCGAGAGGAGATACAAAATCTGCGGCAGCGAGCACGCGATCACCGCGCCGAGCACGAGATGCACCGCTGTGAAGCGCAGCGTGACCGAGCCGATCGAGACCTCGTAGCGGCGGACCTCGTCGTTCGGATCGGTGTGCGTGCCGAGCAGCAGGAGCGCCATCGCCGCGGCCATCGGCGCGACGAACGGCATGTCCGTCATGGTCTGGTGCGTGAGCAAGAACCACTGCGGCATCGTGAGCAGCGCGACGCCGCCGAGGAGCCCCGCGCGCCTGCCGAACATGCGCGCGACAGCCTTGTAAAGAAGGTAAACCGCGATCAGCGTGAGCAGGAAGACGGGCAGCCGCACGGGCCACTCGGGCCACGGCGTGCGGCCCTCGCGCACCGCGGAGAGCATCGCGTCGGGCTGGTAGCGCACGCCGAACGCGCCCATCGCGAGCGCCTGAATCCAAAAGTCGAGCACGGGCTTGGACCAGAACCACCCGTCCTGCGCCCACCAGAGCGAGATCCAATCGTTGCGCGCGAGGATCTCGCGCGCGACCTCGCCGTAGTGCGTCTCCCACGGATCGCTGAGCGATTTGCTACCGAGCGACGGCAGGTAGATCGCGATCATCGCGGTGACGAGCCAGAAGCCGTGGCGATGATGGAGCGGGCGCTTGCCCTCGCCGGCCGAGTCCTCCCAAATCGAGAGCCGCTCGCCGATGCGATAGACGCCGAGCACGGCCATCAACATCGCGAGCGGGATCGTGATCCCCGCGGTGATCACCGGCCCGCCGAGGAACGTGAGGTTGCCGCTCACCGCGAGCGAGATGAAGAGCCAGAGCGCGAGCACGCCGCCCAAAAAGAGAGCGACGGGGCCCGCGAGATCCTTCGCGGTGGCCTCGCCCGCGACGTTCTCGGGCCCGTCGTCGAAGGTGCCGAGCAGATCGAGCACGCCGAGCGTCGCGACCAAAATCGCGAGCGCGCCGAGCGGCACGCCGTAGCGGAGCTGATCTTTGACGGCCATCAAGCAGAACGCGACGAAGCCTCCGGCGCCGATCGCGATCGAGCCGCGGATCCAGCGGAGCGGGTTTCCTTCGGGGAGGAGCGGCGCGACGGGGACGGGCTCGGGCTCGTCGGCCTCCGCCTGCTCGCTCTCCCCTTCGCCTTGCTCGTCTTCGCGCGCCTCTTCGCCTGCGCGATCCTCGCGCTCGCCGGTCTCCACGGGCTCGGGAGCCTTGGTCTTGGCGCGGCGCTTTCGCCTCTTTTGGCGCGCGTTCTCTGCGATCTCTTCGTCGCCGGGCTCCGTGTCGCTCATGGCACCCCGCGGGCACGTAGCAAGGTTTCGATCGCGCTGCTAGAGCCAGCGATCGAGCGCCACGCCCTTCAAATCGAGGCGCTTCATGGCGGCGAGGATCGCGGGCAGTGCGCGGATCGTCGCGGGCTCGTGCCGATCGTCCTCCGACGCGTCGTGCAGGAGCACGATGGCGCCGTCGCGGAGCGAGCGGATCACGCGCGACGCCACGCGCTCGTGCGACGTGCCCGCGAAGCCGTCGAGCGATCGCACCGAGCTGCCGACGACGGTCAGATCCAGGTCCTCGAGCGCGCGCGCGACCCGCGGGCTCGTGTAGCCGATGGGCGGCCGGAACAAGACGGGGCGCACGCCGGTCGCGCGCTCGACCGCGAGGATGGCGTCCTCCAGGTCCTCGCGGATCACGTCCGGCGAGCGCAGCGCGAAGAGCCGATCGTGCGCGTAGCCGTGGACGCCGATGGTGTGGCCTCGCTCGACGATCTCCTTGGCGATCGAGGGGTGCGCGGCGACCTTGCGGCCGATCACGAAGAACGTCGCGCGCACGCCCGCGTCGTCGAGCATGTCGAGCACCTTGGGCGTGTGCTCGGGGCTCGGCCCGTCGTCGAACGTGAGCGCGACGCCGCGCGCGCCGCGCGGCCCACGCCGCATCACGTCCACGAACATCTGGAGCTCGAGGAAGAACACGCCGCACAAAACGAGCGCCAAATAAAGGACGAACGACGCGACCGCGAGGGGCGCCGAGATGGGCCCGATGATGAGCGATCGGCCGATGAGCGCGAGCGCGAAGGCAGTCCCTACGTAGAGCAAGAGGCGCGCGACGGGCATCATGGAGAGAGCGCGAAGGGGCTATTTTTTAGCGCTCTTCTTGGACGAGGCGCCGGATGATTCGTCGTCTTCGTCGGCCTCGTCGAGCTCGGTCTGCGCGGCGATGCGCTTCTTGCTCGCGCCCTCGCTCGCGCCTTCGGCCTTGTCGCCCTCCTCGGGGGGCGCGTCGTTGTCGGCCTCGTAGAAGCCGCCGATGAGCGCCGCCACCGCGGCGAGCGAGGTGATCGCGGTGCCGCCGAGCGTGCCCGCGGAAGTGGCCGCCTCGCCGAGCGACGTGTTCGCGCCGGAGAGCGCGCCGAGCGAGATCGGGAGCTCAATCGTGAGCCACCGCCGCGCGGCGTACATGAGGCCCGCGCCGAGCAGCGCGCCCACGAACGCCTTCATCCCGGCCTCGATCTTCGCGTCTCTGGCCCAGATGGGTTTGCCGGCGATGAGGCCCACGAGCACGCCGCCGAGCGCGCCCGCGAGGTACGCGACGACCGCGAAAGGCGCCGCGAACCCGAGCTTGGCGAGCCCAAACCCAAGGAGCCCTCCGACCACGAGGCCCTTCACGATCCCGATGAGCAACCGCCCGAGCATTGGCTACATCCTTGGCACGAGCGCGCGCAACGTTCAACATGCGCGGCGCTCGACGTGCTCTTTACTACCCTCCGCTACGCGATCTTCTTCGCCGTCGCCTTCTCGGGCGTGTGGCTCCTCGCGCTCCTCGAACAACGGCAACGGCAAGGGCGACAGCAGCCCGACCCCGCCTCGCACGACGGCGCGCTGCCGATGTCGGGCGCCGGGCTCGCGCGGACGCTCTTCCTGCTGGCGCTGAGCTACTACTTCTATGCCTCGTGGAACTGGCGCTATCTGCCGCTCATCTTCGGTTCGTCCACGGTCGATTACTTTTTGGCGCGCGCCATCGACAACACCAAGGATAAGCAGCTCCGCAAGGTCTGGCTGATCGTCACGGTGGCCGTAAACCTCGGGTTTTTGGGCTTCTTCAAGTATTGGAACTTCGCGCTCGAGAACGTCACGGCGCTCGCGGCGCTCGTGGCGCACAAGCCCATCCCGCCCGCCAACGAGGCGCTCAAGCTGCTCCTGCCGCCGGTCGGCATCTCGTTCTTCACGTTCGAGTCGATGAGCTACGTGGTGGACGTCTATCGCGGCGACCTCAAGCCCCATAAGAGCTACCTGCAATACCTGCTCTTCGTGTGCTTCTTTCCGCATCTCGTGGCGGGGCCCATCGTGCGCCCGCGCGACCTCTTACCGCAGCTCGCGCGGCGCCCCTCGCTCACCCGCGAGGAGGGCGGAGAGGCGCTCTTCTTGATCGCGGTGGGGCTCATCAAGAAGCTCGTTATTTCGGATCAGCTCTCGCAGAGCTTGGTCGACAGGGTGTTCGAGCGGCCCGCGAACTTCTCCGCGCTCGAGGTCTTGTGCGGGGTCTACGGCTACGCCGTGCAGATCTATTGTGACTTCTCGGGCTACACCGACATCGCCATCGGATCGGCGCTGCTCCTCGGCGTGCGCTTCCCCAAGAACTTCGACTCTCCGTACAAGGGCGCCGATTTGCAGGACTTTTGGCGCCGCTGGCACATCTCGCTCTCCACCTGGCTGCGCGACTATCTGTACATCCCGCTCGGCGGCAACCGCGGCGGCGAGCTCGCCACGTACCGCAACTTGATGATCACGATGGTGCTCGGCGGGCTCTGGCACGGCGCCTCGTGGACGTTCGTCTTTTGGGGGTTCTTGCACGGGCTCGGGCTCGCGGCGACGCGCCTTTGGCAAAGGGGCAGGAGCGGCAAAGCACCGTCGAGCCCGGCGCTCCACGCGCTCTCTGTCTTCTTGACGTTTCATTATGTGTGCTTCGCGTGGATCTTCTTCCGATCGCAGACGTTCGGCGGCGCCATGGCGATGTTGCGACGGATGGCCACGCTCACCACGTTTCACCCCAACCTGCCTCCGCTCGTCGCGGCGCTGCTCGCGATCGGGCTCGCGGTCCATTATACGCCCGAGGCGGTTTACGAGGACGTCAAACGCCGCTTCACCGAGCTGCCCGCGCCCGCGCAGGGAGCCGTGCTCTTCGGCGTGGCCGTGCTGCTCCACGAGGCCGCGAGCGCGGCCGCGGTGCCGTTCGTATACTTTCAGTTTTGAAGCTGTATAAAAACATCGCTCGTCGGCTCGACAAGGCACCTGGCAGGGATTACACGGAGCCGCCATGACGACGACCCTTCGATCCTTTGCGTTCCTCTCTTTCTTTGCGGCGTTTGGCCTCGTGGCCTGCGCCGATGAGCTCCCAAACCAGACGACGGGCACGGGCGGCAGCGGCGCACAAGGGGGCAGCGGGCAAGGGGGCGCGGGCGGCAGCGGCGGACAAGGGGGCAGCGGCGCCGGGCCGGACGATCTGCTGGACACGCTCAAGGCCATCCCGGATCTCACGGTCGACGAGGTGAGCTCGCCCGTCGCGGGAGCGCGCCTCTTCGAGATCACCATCACCCAGCCCGAAGATCACGATAATCCCCAGAGCCCCACGTTCCAGCAGCACCTCTCGCTGCTCCACCGCTCCGCGGACGCGCCCATGGTGGTGTTCAGCACCGGCTATTACAAAGCGGACGGCGGGTATGAGGACGAGATCACCGCGGTCTTCGAGACCAATCAGATCTCGGTCGAGCACCGCTTCTTCGCGCCTTCCATCCCGGACAACCCCGATTGGTCCAAGCTCACCATCGAGCAGTCCGCCGCGGACTATCACCACATCGCAGAGGTCTTTCACCCGCTCTACCAAGGCAAGTGGCTCGCCACGGGCGGCAGCAAGGGCGGTATGACGTCGGTCTACTTTCGCCGCTTTTACCCGGACGACGTCGACGTCACCGTGCCTTACGTCGCGCCCAACAGCCTGGGCGCCCCCGACCCGCGTTATCCCATCTTCCTGAGCCAGGTGGGCGACCCCGCCTGCCGCGCCGCCGTCGAGGACGTCCAGCGGGAGTTCTTGCTCCGGCGCCCCGCGATGAAGGCGCAGATGCTCGACCTCGCGAGCCAGTTCGGCGCCACGTTCGACGTGCTCGGGGTCGACAAGGCGTTGGAGCACGCCGCCATCGAGACGGGGTTCGCGTTCTGGCAATATTACGGTTCGAGCAACTGCGACATGGTGCCGTCGACGGGCGCGAGCGATCAAGACATCTTCCAGTTCGTGGCCGACGTCTCGTCCGCCTATTATTACAGCGACGAGGGCGTACAGGCCTTCGTGCCGTATTATTACCAGGCCGCGGCCCAGCTCGGCTACCCCGCCCCCAAAGAGGACATCGTCTCCGATCTGTTGATGTTCCCCGGCACCGACGTCGCCACGAGCTACCTGCCCGGCGTGCCCATGCCCACGTTCGACCCGGCGTCGATGCAAGACATCGCCGCGTGGGTCGCGACCGAGGGCCAGCGGTTCCTCTTTATTTATGGCCAGAACGACCCCTGGAGCGCGGGCGCCTTCACGTTCGGCAACGCGAACGACAGCTATCTTTACACGGTGCCCGACGGCACGCACGGCTCCGCCATCAACGATCTGCCTTTGCCCGAGCGCGACGCGGCGTTCGGCAAGATCGCCGCCTGGCTCGGGGTCTCGCCCCAAAGCCCGCTCCCGGGTAAGGCCCCTCGCGCGCTCAAAGCTCCTCGCGCGCGTGAGCCGTTCGAGCGCAGGCTCACGCGGCACGGCATCTAGCCATCGCCGAGAGATTTCACGGATTTTAACGCAAAGGCGCAAAGACGCAAAGAGAGGGGTTCTGTTCTCTGCCCCTCTCTATGCCCGTCTCTCTTTGGTCGTATGATATTTGATAACAATCGCTCGGGGGGGTTGCGCATCGCGGCGCGAGCGGTTATCTGCGCGGCATGAATGAATCCTGGTACAAGCGGGTCATGTCCCTCGTGCGCCTCACCCCGGTGTGGGCGCTCGTCGCGCTGTTCGCCTTGGCGTTCGCGCCGGGCTGCCAGCGCTACGATCAATTGGTCGAGAAGGACCAAGTCGCCGAGCAGAAGTGGGCCGATTTGGAGGCGCAGCTCCAGCGCCGTTATGACCTCGTGCCGAACCTCGTCGCGGTGGTCAAAGGCTCCGCCAAGCACGAGGAGGAGACGCTCGCCAAGGTGACCGAGGCGCGGTCGCAGGCGGCGAGCATCAAGCTCACCGCGGATGACCTCACGAACCCCGAGAAGATGGCCGCGTTCGAAAAGGCGCAGGCGCAGCTCAAAGGCTCGCTCTCTCGCCTGATGGTCATCCAAGAGCAATATCCCGATCTCAAGGCCAACAAATCGTTCCACGACCTCCAGGTCCAGCTCGAAGGCACCGAGAACCGCATCCTGCGCGCGCGTGAGGAGTACAACCGCGCCGCCCGCGAGTACAACACCGAGCTCTTGAAGATCAGCGGCCAAGTCGTCAACAAGGTGACGGGCAAGCCCTTCAAGGCCCGCGTCTACTTCAGCGCTTCCGTCGAGGCCCAGGCCGCCCCCAAGGTGTCGTTCTGAACCGGCGCTGAGCTATGAAGGAATCGAGACCCATCATGAGAAACCACCTCTCAAAAGGGTCCGTTCGCCTCTTCCTCGCAGCGTTGGCGGCGCTCGTCGCGCTCCTCTTCGGGGGCGCCGCGGCCCACGCCGAGCCCTTTACCCCTCCTCCGCTCCAAGGCCACGTCGTCGACACGGCGGGCAAGCTCAGCCCCGAGGACATTCGTTATCTCGACCGCCGGCTCGACAACATCCGCCGGCGCACGGGCTTCGAGATCGTGGCCTTCGTGGTCGGCTCGCTCGACGGGGCGCCCATCGAGGACGTCGCCTACACGGCCTTCAACACGTGGAAGATCGGCCAAAAGGGCGCCGACAACGGCGTCCTCTTGGTCATCGCGCCGGCCGAGCGCAAGGTCCGTATCGAGACGGGCAAAGGGGTCGGCGGGGCGCTCACCGACCTTCAATCCAACGACATCATCCGCCAACACATCTCCCCTCTGCTCCAACAGGAGCGCTATCGCGAGGCGATCGATCGTGGCGCCAAGGCCATCGCCGACACGCTCGTCGAGGGCACGCCCGGCAGCGAGCGGGCCAAGCCCACGCCTCGCGCGGGGCCTCAGCCCGTCTCGCCGTTCAACCTGCTCATCGCGGCGGGCGCGGTCGTCCTCATCATCTTCCTCGCGATCATCTCGCCCGGCTTTCGGTCGTTCCTTTGGGTGTTCCTCCAAATGGCCTTCTTCTTCGGCGGGCGCGGCGGCGGCGGCGGCGGGGGAGGAGGGGACTCGGGCTACCGTGGCGGCGGCGGCTCCTCCGGGGGCGGCGGCTCCAGCGACGATTATTGACGTCAGTCGATTGGCTGGTTCCCTCGTTCAAAACACAGCCGAGGAGTTGACAGGCGCGCGCGGGTGAGCGAATCCGTAGCGCGCGTCATGTCGATCTTCCCCATCGTCTCCGTCGTCCTGCTCACCTCCGGCGTCTGCATGGGCGCGACGATGCTCGCGTACGCCAAGATGCCTGCGCGGCGCATCCGCGAGGAGAAGGGCCGCAAGCTCAAGGGCCCGGCGTTCGTGGCGCGACTCCTCGTGACGGCCGTCTTCTCGATGGCGCTCGTCTTGGGCTCGACGCACCTGCTCTCGCCTTGGCTCTTTCATGAGCGGCCGGTGAGCGTGTGGCGCGGCCTCTTCGAGATCGTCGCCATCTTGGCGGTGTACGATCTCATGTATTACTTCATGCACCGTTACCTCTTTCACAAGTGGTCGTGGCTCCAGCGGGTCCACGCGGTGCACCACCGGGCGCGGCACCCGATCGCGATCGACAGCTTGTTCCTGCACCCCGTCGAGAACCTCTTGGGCCTCTCGCTCCTCTTCCTCGCCACGTGGGCGATCGGCCCGGTCAACGTGTATGTGTTCGGGGTCTGCTTCTTCGTGTACTCGTGGCTCAACATCATCGTCCACGCGGGGGTCGATCTGCCCGTGCCTTATCTGGGCTACCTCGCGAAGAAGCACGCGATTCACCACGTCGACATGAAGTCCGGCAACTACGCCTCTCTCTCGCCTATCTACGACATGATCTTCGGCACCTCGGAGTGACGGGCGCGCCCGCGCGTGGTATAGGCCGCGCCTATGGGCATCCTCTCCTGGCTGTTGTTCGGTTTGGTCGCGGGCGTCGTCGCCAAGATCATCATGCCTGGCAAAGACCCGGGCGGGTGGATCATCACCATCGCGCTCGGCATCGGCGGCTCGTTCTTGGGGGGTTATCTGTCGCGGCTCGTGGGGCTCTCGCCGCCCTCCCCCGCGTTCGACGTGCGGAGCCTCGGCACCGCGGTGGTCGGCGCCTTGGTCCTCCTGATTGGCTATCGCGTCATCAAGGGCTGAGCGCCCATCAATCCGCGTGGAACACGGCGCGCTCGTAGTCCGAGCCGAACGTGATGTTGGTGCCGCAGCGATAACCGCTGTTGATGTTGTTGCCGCCCGTGTGCCAGCACATGCGGAGCTGCGGGAAGGTCTGATTGCCGTTGTCGAAGTCGCACGAGTTGCGGTTGACCGCCTCGCCGCCGGGCGCGAAGCCCCACGACCAGCTCTCGTCGTAATACCAGCCGACGCCGTTCGCCTGCTTGGTGCAGTTGTTCTGCGTGCCGCAGTCGAACGTCACGTCGAGGCGCGGCGCCATGGCGAGGAGCTGCCAGTTTTGCTGGCCCTGCGGGCGACAGGCCATCAGGAGGTTGGCTTTGTTGCACTGCGAGAGGATGTTTTGGAGAGGAGGCGAGTTGTCGCCGAAGAAGCCCGAGTAGCACATGCTCCAGCCCTGGAGCGTGGCCGGGGCCACGTTCTGCTGCACGCCGGTGGCCCAATAGAGGCAGTCTGCGTCGGTGTTGAGCGCGCAGCCCGCGGGGCAGCACTGGTCGCCGGTCTGGCAAATGGTGGTGGTCGAGGTGGCGTTTCCGCAGTTGCCGTTCAAGCACGTGGTGCCGAAGGTGCAGCCGTTCTTATCGTCGCACGCGGTGCCGTTCGCCACGGGCGCGCCGCCGAGGCAGTTGCCGTTCGAGCACGTCTCGCCCGCGGTGCAGGGGTTGCCGTCCTCGCACGAAGCGCCGTTGTTGCCGATGGTCGTGATGCAGTTTTGGGCGCCCTCGTTGCAGACACCGATGTAACAGGGGTTGTTGGGCGGCGTGCAGGGGTTCGGGTCACCGACGCACATGCCGTTCGAGCAATGGTCGTTGATCGTGCAGAACAAGAAGTCGTTGCACGGATCGCCGTTGGCCTTGGGGAGCGAGATGCACGAGCCCGCGGAGCACTGGCCGAAGCTGCATTGACCGCCCATCCCGTCGTCGCACGCGCCGCCCTCGTTGGCGGGTTGCGGGGCGCAGCCCACGCCCGGAATGCAAGCGCCGGTCGTGCATTGACCGTCGAACACCGAGCAGTCGACGGGGTTGCCCTGCACGCAGGCGCCCGACATGCATTTGCCGGAGTACGTACACGTGTTCATGTCGTCGCACGGCGCGCCGTCGTTGCCGGGGATGGTCTTGCACGTGTCGAGCGCCTCGTCGCAGACGCCGAGATGACACGAGTCGGAGGACTTGCAGATCTTGGGGGTGCCGCCGACGCAGACGCCGTCTTGGCAAGAGTCGTTTTCGGTGCAGAACAGGCCGTCGTCGCACGTCGCGAAGTTGTTCGCCGGGGTCTTGGCGCAAGAGCCGTTGATGCAGGTGCCGGCGTTGCAAGGGTCGTTGAACGCGGCGCAGTCCTCGGCGTGGACGCACGGCCCGCCGTCGATCGGAGGCGGGGCGTCGCTGCCTGCGTCGACGGGGCCGCTCCCGCCGCCGCCCTGCGAGCCGGAGCTCGACGAGCTGGACGACGACGTCGTCCCGGGCGGGGTCACCTCGGGAGAGCAAGCAACAGCGATTGCGGGGGCGGCGAGGAGCGGGAGAAGAAGTCGAGGCAGGCGCATGAGGGGGCCCATGATACTCGCTTCTCTCCTCGAATTGTAGCTTCTCGGTTGCAAGCGCGCCCCTTCGCCGGTACTACGCGGAGGCCCTGTGAAGCGTGTTATCCCCTCCCTCGAAATTGCCTTGTTCGCCGCGATCGCGCTCTCGGCCGTCGGGTGCAAGCCCCAAATCGGCGACAAGTGCAGCCTGTCCATCGACTGCTCGCAGCTCGGAGACAGGCTCTGCGACACCTCGCAGCCCGAGGGCTATTGCACCGTCTTCAACTGCGAGCCCGACACGTGCCCGCAGGAGTCGCTCTGCGTCGGCTTCAACCCGGTGCTCGATCCCGCGTGCAAGGGCACGGACGCAAACAAGGCTCCTCGCTTTCAACGGACGTTCTGCGTTCGAATCTGCGATGAAGACTCGGACTGCCGCGCGGGCTACCACTGCATCGATCTCACGAAGCCCGAGTATCAAGCCTCGCGCAAAGCACAGATCGTCGACCTCGAGCCGCTCGGCCAGCGCGCGTGTCTTGTCGCGCTCGACACCGACACGATCGTCGGACAAGACGGCGGCGTGCCTGACGGCGGCGTGAGCTCCGACGCAGGGATCCCCGGCGTGTGCCAGCAACCCGACGCGGGCCCGCCGTGGACGCCGTACGACGCGGGCAACGCAGGCACGGGGAGCACGTCGAGCAGCGGCACGTCGAGCAGCAGCGGCGGGGCCGGCGGCGCAGGCGGCGGCCCCTGATCCGAGGTCGATCATGTTTCGTCCGCCCCCGCTCCCGCGCACGCTCGATGCAGCGCTCCGCGACGTGCGATCGGATCGGCTCGCGGTGCGCGTCTCGGCCGCGCGCGATCTCGCGCGCCACGGCGGAGATCCCGCCGAGAGCAAGCCCCCGCGCGATCGCGTGATCCGCGCGCTCACGACCGCGCTCACCGACGCCGCGGCCGAGGTGCGCACGGCCGCCGCGGCCTCGCTCGCCGACGTCGAGGCGCACGAGGCGCTCGCGGCGCTGCTCGTCGCGGTCGAGGACACGAGCCCGTCCGTGCGGCAAATGGCGATCACCGCGCTCGGCGAGATCGGCGACGCGCGCGCGTGCGAGCGGCTTCGTCGCGCGCTCACGGACGGCCGGCCCGAGGTCCGGTTCCAAGCGGTCATCGCGTATCCGCGCGTGGTCAGCGCCGCCGAGGACGCCGTCGAGGCGCTGCTCGCCGCGACGCGCGACGCGGATCCGCTCGTGTGTCACATCGCGCTCCGCATGGCCGAAGAGATCGCGGGCGACGGCGCGCTCGACGCGAGGCTCGTCGCGCGCGCGATCGAGCTCTTGGATCACGCCTCGGATCAGGTGCGCGTCGCCGCGGCGATCCTCGCGATCAAGGGCGGCGCGCGCGATGGGCGGGCCGAGGCCGAGGGCGTGATCGCCGCGGTCGCGCGCCGCGCGATCGCGACGGGCGACGCGCAGGACGAGGCCGCCGCGCTCGAGCTGGCGGGTGAGCTCGCGCTGAAGGGCGCGCGGGAAGGCCTTGAAAAGAGGGCGTTCGGCGGCCTCTTGGGCTTCGGAAAAGATCGCTTCGCGTGGCACGCCAAGGTCGCGCTCGCGAGGATGGGCGACGAGCGCGCCGCGGCCGACATCCTCCGCGACCTCGACGCGTGGGATCGCGACAAGCGCACGCTCGCCGTCGCGGCCGCGGGGCGCGCGAAGCTCACGGCCGCCAAAGGGCTCCTCATCGCGATGCGCGGAGACGAGAGCCGCGCCGATCCCGACGCGGTCGACGAGGCGCTCGCGGCGCTCTCCACGATGGGCGGACCCGAAAAAACTCGGGACGCGGAGCTCGCTCGCCCCAAAGGATCTTCGTGATGATGAACGACGATGGACCGCGCTTCTCCGAAGAGGATCTCGCGCCGAGCGATGACGATCGCCGCGCCGCGCAGAAGGCGCTCGTCGATCGCGTCGCGGCCACGATCGCGGTGCTCGCCGCGGGCGTGTGGGTCGGCGGCCTCATCGCGCTCGGCGCGTGCGCGGCGCCCTTCGTCTTTCGGCTCACGCCCGCCCCGTTCTCGGGCGACGCGATGAGCTCGGCGTTCGCGCGCTTCGATCAGATCGCGCTCGGCGCCGCGGCGGTGTTGCTCGGCGCCGAGGTCGCGCGCACGTGGGCCTCGGGCCGGAGGTCGCGGACCGCGCCCGCGCGCGTGCGCCGCCTCGCCGCGATGATCATGGCGTTCTGCGCGGCGTACATCGGCTTGGTCGCGACCCCGCGCATCATCGAGCTGCACAAGAGCGGCGCGCGAAGGGGCGAGGGCGCCTCGGGAATCGAGCTCGATCGCGTCCACAAGCAAGCAGAGCTCGTCGGCAAGGCCGAGACAGGGCTCGGCGCGCTCCTCGTCGCGCTGCACGTCTTCACGATCCCTGCGCGGCGCCCGGGCGACGAGGACGACGACGAAGAGCCTGTCGCGCCGCTCCCTCCCGGGCCGCGAGAAGACGCCGATTGAGAGGTTGATGCGGGGCGCGGCTCATCGGAAGATGGCCCGATGCCTCGCGACAACAAGCTCTACAGCGGCTTCATGAACCACGACTACGTCCTCACGTTTTCCATCGCGGACGCGGCGAGCCGCGGCAAGCTGATCGAGCTGTGCAAAGGCCCTTGGCTCGGCGACGAGGTCACGCCCAACACATGGGAGATCTCCAACCCGCTGAGCCCTGATCAAATGGAGCGTGAGATTCTGGGCCTCTTGGGCGATAACGACCGCGCGGCGTACTATTACCTCTCCGACTCGAAGCGGATGTTTCGGGTCGTTCTCGGATAGGACGCGCGTCGAGCGGCGTACTGGCGGAGAGCGTGATCTTCGGCTACCATGGGCAGACTTACCTCTTCCTTAAGGCTCGATGTCGAGCGGAGGCTGCTCGTTTGAAGTCGTGGTCGTTCCTCTTCGTCCCTTTGGCCCTCGGCGCGGGCATGGCGCTGCACGTGGGGTGCTCGGCCGGCATCGAGACCAACGGGCCCGGCGCGGGCGGGGGCTCCCAATCGGCGGTCGTCGCGAGCTCGTCGGGCGACGTAGGCGGCGCGGGAGGCGAATCTGCCTCTGCGTCGAGCGGCTCATCGAGCTCGGGCTCCACCCGGGCGCCGCTCGGCGGCGCCTGCCAAAGCCACGAGGACTGCGAGCTTGGGTTTTGCGTCACCCCGCTCGACGACGACCCTATCTTCGGCGGGGGCGCTCCGCAGGGCATTTGCACCGCTCCGTGCCTCTCCAACAACGATTGTCTGGGCGCCACGTGCATCGTCAACGCCGATAAGACCGACGGCCGTTGCGTGCCCACGTGTGTTGTCGGGCCCGAGCTCGTGAGCCTCGATGAGGCGCACTCCCCCGACAAGTGCCTTGGCCGCGACGATCTCCGGTGCGTGAAGATCAACGCAGGTGAGGTGTGCTTGCCCACGTGCGGATCCGACGAGCAGTGCGGCGCGGGCAGGGGGTGTGATCCGCGCTCCGCGGTCTGCGTCGACATGCCCGACACCGGCGCTCCTCTCGGCGCGGCGTGCACGCCCAACACCGCTCCTTCGGAGTGCGCGGGGCTCTGCATCCAGCTCGCGACGGGCGAGACCATGTGCTCGTCCCCTTGTGTGCTCGGCGGGGACCTCCTCGCGACGAGCGACTGCGGCGGGCCGAGCGAGGGTGTCTGCACGGTCCGGCACAAATCGAGCGGATCGGGCGATCAAGGCTTTTGCGCGCCGAGCTGCAGCGCGCACGCCGACTGCCAAGTTCCGAGCTTCTGGTGCTTTAGCCTGCCCGGCGTGACCGAGATGACGCAGCGGGGATATTGCTTCGTGGCGACGCCGTGCCCCAACGGTCAAGACGACTGCGTCGACGCCGACAACAACCCCACCGGATACGCCTGCACCGCCACCCCCGAAGGGGCTTATTGCCTGGACACGACGTGGGGGTTCGACGTCCCCGCCTCGCCCCCGCCGTAATCAGCCCTTCTTCGCGAACGTGAATTTGTCGTCCTCGACATCGACGTTGATGAGCTGCCCCCCGGTGTAGCCGCCCGCCAAGATGGCCTCGGCCAAGGGGTTTTGCAGCTCTTTGGTGATGGCGCGCTTCAGCGGGCGCGCGCCGAGGCTCGGCTCGTAGCCGAGATCGACCAAACGCCCCTTGGCCCCCTCGCTCAATTCGAGCTTGATCTCCCGGTCCGACAAAAGCCGCTCCAAACGGCGGAGCTGGATGTCGACGATGCCGCGGAGATCGTCCTTGCTGAGGGCCTTGAACACGACCACGTCATCGACGCGGTTCAAGAATTCGGGGCGGAAGAAGCCCCGCAGCTCTTCGAGGAGCACGTCGCGGATGGCCTCGCGCCCGTCCTCGGTCGACCACACCTTGGCGTCGGTCTCCAAGATGCGTTTGGAGCCGATGTTCGAGGTCATGATGACAACGGTGTTGGAGAAGTCGGCGAGCCGGCCGCGACCATCGGTGAGCCTGCCGTCGTCGAGCACTTGAAGGAGCAGGTTGAAGACGTCTTGGTGCGCCTTCTCGACCTCGTCGAAGAGCAAGACGCTGTAAGGCCTGCGCCGCGCGGCCTCGGTCAAGAAGCCGCCTTGCTCGCTGTCGGCGTAGCCGGGCGGAGCGCCGATGAGCCGTTGAGCCATGTGGCGCTCCATGAACTCGCTCATGTCGAGCCGCGTGAGCGCCTGCTCGTCGTCGAACAAGAACTCGGCGAGCGCCTTGGCGAGCTCGGTCTTGCCGCACCCGCTCGGGCCGAGGAACAAGAACGATCCGATGGGCTTGCCCGGATCGCGCAGGCCCACGCGCCCGCGGCGGACGGCGCGGGCGAGCGCGCGCACGGCCTCGTCTTGGCCGACGACGCGCTTGGCCAAGCGCTCTTCCATCTTGAGGAGCTTCTGCGCTTCGCCTTCGAGCATCTTGGCGACCGGGATGCCGGTCCAGTCCGCGAGCGTGGAGGCGACGTCGTTCTCGGTGACGCCGTTCGACGTGGACGAGAGGCCCTCGCGCTCGGCGGCCTGCTCGGCCGCGGCGAGGCGCCGCTTGATGTCGGGCAAGGTCACGTGCTCGAGCTCGCCGAGCTTCGCGAAGTTGCTCTCTTTGCGCGCCTGCTCCAGCGATTTGCTCGCGGCCTCGAATTCTTTGCGGATCGCCTGCACCGCCGCGACCACACCCTTGCGCGAGGCGATGCGCGTGCGCGCGGCCTCGGCCTTGGGGCCGAGCTCGGCGAGCTCCTTCTCCAAGCGCGTGCGCGTCGTGACGCTCTGCTTGTCCTCGTCGTCCGCGAGCCCCGCGATCTGCGCCTTGAGGCCGTCGACGCGCCGGTTGATCGTGTCGACCTCGGCGGGCACGCCCTCGACCTCGACGCGCTTGCGCGCCGACGTCTCGTCGAGCAGATCGACCGCCGTGTCGGGCAGCGCGCGATCCGAGACGTAGCGCTTGGCGAGCACGACCGCGGACGCGATCGCGCCCTCGCCGATCCGCACGCGGTGGTGCGCCTCGTACTTGGTGGCGATGCCGCGCAGCACCTCGGTCGCCTGCTCGATGCTCGGCGCTTCGAGCGTGACCACCGAGAAGCGCCGCAGGATCGCGCCGTCGCGCTCGTTCATCTTGCGCACGCCCTCGGGCGTGGTGGTCGCGACGATGCGGATCTCGCTCCGCGCGAGCAGGGGCTTCAAGAGATCGCCGACGCCCGCGCCTTGCACACCCTGACCGAACAGCGCGTCGATGTCCTCGACCACGAGGATGGTCTCGCTCTCGCCCGCGCGGAGCTTGTCGACCAAGGCCTTGAGCCGCTGCTCGATCTCGCCGCGCAATTTGGCGCCCGCGACGAGCGCGCCCGTGTCGAGCTCGACCACGCGCGCGTCCGCGAGGTCGGCCGGCGCGTCGCCGTGCGCGATGCGATCGGCGAGCCCGCGGATGAGCGCGGTCTTGCCGACGCCCGGCTCGCCCACGATGAGCGGGTGATTTTTGAACCTGCGCTCGAGGATTTGGAGCAGCCGCCGCGCCTCGGTGTCGCGGCCGATCACCGGATCGAACTTGCCCTCTTTGGCGTCGGCGACCAAATCGCGCACGTACGCGCCGAGATCGCTCGAACCGCCGCTCAACGAAGCGCCGCCCGATCCGCCGCCCGTGATCTCGCGCGGGGTCTCGGCGAGCGCCGAGAGATGCGGGCGGAACGCGCCCGGCCCCACGCCGAACGACGCGAGGATCTCGCCCGCGGGGCCCTTGATCTCCTGCGCGAGCGCGTGGAGCAAGTGCTCGACGCCGACGCTCTCGGACTTGTCGCGGCTCGCCTCGCGCTCGGCGCGCGAGAGCAGATCCAAGAGGCGCGGGCTCACGTACGCGACGCCGCCGGTCGACGCCTTGGGGAGCTTGCGGAGCGCGGCGTCGGCGAGCTGCGCCGCCTCGTTCGGATCCGCGCCCGCGCGCCGGAATACCTCACACACGCCGCGATCGCGCTCCAACATGCGCGCCATCAGGTGCAGCGGAGTGACCTCCGTGTGCTGCCGATCGTCCGCGATTTGCTGCGCGCCCGCGACGAGGAGCTTCGCGTCGTTCGAGTAGCGCTCGAGGTGGATGGTCCCTTCTTTCTCGGGCATGGGACCGGGAGCCTACTCCATTTCTCTCAACCCATCTGCGCGAAGCGACCGCTGCGGAACGAGGCTTCGAGGAGCTGGCCCACGCGACCTTCGAGCTCGCGCGCGCGCTGACCTTCGAGCGACGCGAGCGCGGTCTTGATCTCGCCGAGCGCCTTGAGCTGGCTGAAGAGCTGCACGTCGCCGAGCGCGGCGCCGCCCGTGAGGATCTGGCGGATGCGATCGATCTCGGCCGCGAGCGCCTCGACGCCCACGCCGAGCGCGCCCACGCGCCTGCGATCGGGGTGCTCGCGGAAGAACGCCTCCAGCACGGGCTGCACGATCCCCTCGAGGATCGCCGCTTGATCTTGGTTGTTCCAGATGTGCTTGAGGACGAAGAAGTCGCTCGCGTCGGTGGTGTTGCGGCCGTCCAGGTACGCGCTCGCCGCGAGGAGCTTGAGCATCTTGACGACGCGGCGATCCGAGAGCGAAACGCCCTCGGCGCGGATCTGGAAGACGAGCCCTTTGTACGCCGAGAGGAACGCGTCGGAGAAGTTCATCCGCGCGCCGAACGTGCGGCCGAGCTCGGCGAGCTCGCGCGCGGCGATCACCGGGCGCATCGGCTCGCCCGCCATCTGCCGGATCTCGTGCTGGATGCCGCGCTGGAGGAGCTCGTTGAAGTGATACGCGTCGAGGTTGTCCGAGTGGACGCGGAGCAGGAACCGATCGAAGATCGCGTTGAGCGTCTCGTCGCTCGGCACCTCGTTCGACGCGGCGAACACGCTGATGAGCGGGCAGCGGAGCACCTGGCCGCCGCTCGTGTATTTGCGCTCGTTCAAGAGGGTCAAGAGCGCGTTCAAGATCGCGCTGTTGGACTTGAAGACCTCGTCGAGGAACACGACCTCGGCCTCGGGCAGCATGCCCGCGGTGTTGCGCTTGTAGACGCCGTCGCGGAACGCGGCGATGTCGACCGGCCCGAAGATCTCGTTGGGCTCGGTGAAGCGCGTGAGCAAATACTCGAAGTAACGCGCCTGCATCAGCTCGGCGAGCGATCGGATGAGCGCGCTCTTGGCCGTGCCCGGCGGCCCGAGCAGGACGCAGTGCTCGCCCGCGACGACCGCGATGAGGAGCAGGCGAATGATCTCGTCCTTGCCCAAGAACTGGCGCTCCAGCGTGCTCGCCAGCGTGCGGAGCCGCTCGTGGAGCGGCGCGGAACCGCGTTGGATAGGCTCGGCCATGCGGCGCGATGCGTATCACAACGCTCGCCTCCCTGATAGGCTCCGGCCGATGTCCAAAGAACCGGACGGCGAGGCGACGCCCCCGCCGGCGAAGCGAGAGGCAGAGCCCTCCGCGAGCCAGGTTGAAGCGCCGCCCTCCTCGAAGAAGGGTGAAGCGCTGCCTTCGTCCGCGCGCGCCGAGCCTTCGCCGCCGTCACGCCGCGCGGAGGCGCCGCTGCGGCGCATCTTGATCGAGCCGCCCCCTCCGCCGCGGCACAAGCTCGTGATCCCGATCGTCGCGGTCTACGCGGCGGTGATCTTCGCGTGGCTCTACCTGCGTCACCGGCACTACGGATCGGCCACGTTCGAGCTCGGATCGCAGAGCTCGGTGCTCTGGGCGCTGTCGCACAAGCTGACCGCGTGGAACAGCGTCGAGCGCGTCCATCAGTGGTCGAACCACTTCGAGATCGCGCTCTTGCCGCTCGCGGCGCTGTTCCGAATCGCCTCCACGCCCGTGTGGCTCTTCCTCGTGCACGCGATCGCGATGGCCGCGACCGCGCTCCCCATCGAGGCGATGGCGCGGCGGGTGACGCGCGATCCGGTGACCTCGCTCGTCGCGACGTTCGCGGTGCTCTTCACGCCGCAGCTCGTGCTCGCGAGCCTCGCGGACTTCCACCCGCTCGCGCTCACCGCGCTCCCGCTCGCGGTGATGGTGTGGGGGATCGAGGCCAACGTCTCGCGCGCGGTCGCCGTCGGGGCCATCACCGCGATCTTGATCCGCGAGCAGATGGGGTTGCTCGTCGCCGCCGCCGCGGTCGCGTGGTGGCTCCGGCACGGCAAACGAAGGCTCATCGCGTCGGGGCTCCTCGCGGTCATCGGGCTCTCCGCGTTCTTCATCGCGATCTTCGCTGTCGTTCCTTCGTTCGGGTCCGGGGGTGAGAGCCGCGTGATTACGAATTACCAGAGCATCGGCGGCAGCGCGGGAGAGGCGATGAGCACCGCGGGCACGAGCCCGCTCAAGGTGCTCTCGTTGATGGTCAAAGGCGGCAGGCCCGGGTACCTCGCGCGCCTCGGGGCCGGCGCGATTCCACTCCTCCTCCTCGCGCTCATCGTCCCTCGCAAATGCGCTTGGCCGCTCCTCATCGCTCTTCCGCAGATCGGGATCCAGCTCGTGAGCGACAAGTCCGAGAAGTGGGATATCCGGTCGCACTACGGCGCTCCGGTGGTGCCTTTGATCGCCGCCTCGGCCGCGCTCGCGCTCGGCCATCTGCCGGCGCTCTCCAAGCTCCCTGAGAGGCTCCGGGCCTACGCTCCCAAGCTCGCCGCCGCGGTTTGGCTCGCCATCGGCCTCGCCGTCGGGTTCAAGCACGTTCCCACGCCGGTCGGCCGCACGCGGCCCATCGACCCCACGCTCAAAGGGTCCAAGCGTGAGGCGGCGCTCGTCCGCGCGCTCGGGCTCGTCCCCAAAGACGCCTCGATCTCCGCGCAGGACAACATGGTGCCTCACCTGGCCAATCGGGTCGACGTGCACATGTTCCCCGACGGCGCGCGCACGGACGACTTCATCCTCATCGACGGCGGCGGCCCCGCGAGGAACTTCGAAGATCGCAAGGAGCTCGTGCAAGCGATGTTGAGGCTCCGGGCCGATCCCAAGCTCGAGCTGCTCGTGGACGAGGCGGGGGTCATCCTCGCCAAACGGGCCGACCCCGAGGCCGAAGCTCCTCCAAAGTGATGTAGGCAAAGGTCGCTGAGCCGCAGGCGATCCATCGATGGATCTGCCGGGGACCCCGCGCGGCGTTGCACCCATCTTGAAAATAGCCGTGGAAAGCGGCATTAACCGTATAAACCATGGATGGCACGCTCTTCGCCAAGGGGCTTTGCCATGCGTGCTCGTCTCCTCTTCACCCTCGCCCTCGGATCCACCCTGGCTGCTTGCGCCCCCGGAGGTGGGGACTCCGGCGACGAGCAGACCGATGATGACAGCGTTGGGATCACCAAGTGTGCTCCGGGCGCCGTCACCAAGGGTGTCGACGTCTCGTATTATCAAGGCAACATCAATTGGACCAAGGTGAAGGCGTCGGGCGTGGGCTTCGCCATCGCGCGGACGAGCGACGGGACCGGCTTCAAAGACCCCAAATTCGCGCAGAACTGGGCGGGCATGAAGAGCGCCGGCCTCGTGCGGGGCGTCTATCAGTTCTTCCGCCCCAACCAAGATCCGGTGGCCCAAGCCAACCTGATGATTCAAATGATCAACGAGGCGGGCGGGCTCGAAGACGGCGATTTGGCGCCCACGCTCGATCTCGAGGTCACGGGCGGCATGTCCACGGCGACCATCATCGCGCGATCCAAGGTGTGGTTGGAGAAGGTCGAGGCCGCGACGGGCAGGGTGCCTCTCGTCTACACGTCGCCCGGGTTCTTCTCGCAGTTCGGGAGCCCGCAGGCGTTTGGGCACTACACGCTTTGGGTGGCTCACTGGGGCCCGCAGTGTCCGAACGTGCCGAGCCCGTGGGGCAACTGGCACTTTTGGCAATACGCGGATGACGGCACGGTGCCCGGCATCCAAGGCGCGGTCGATCTCGACTACTTCAATGGATCGCTCCAAGACCTCAAGGCCTTCGCGGGCGGCAAGCCGAACGGCGGCGGCTCGGATCTCCCCACGCTCGGCGGCGACGTCGCCTCTCGCCCCGCGCTCGGCAAGAACGCCGATGGTCGTTTGGAGGTCTTCGCCCGCGGCGCGGGCGGCGACGTGGTGACCACGTTCCAGACGCAGCCCAACGGCGGTTGGAGCCCTTGGTATTCGCTCGGCGGATCCATCGCGGGCGTCCCCGCGGTCGGCGTCAACGCGGATGGTCGTTTGGAGGTCTTCGCCCGCGGGACGGATCATGCCATTTGGCACGCGTGGCAGGCCGGGCCCAACGGCAAGATCGGCGGCTTCGTCTCGATGGATGGAGCGGTGGACGAAGATCCGGTGGTCGCCTCGAACAGCGATGGTCGTTTGGAGGTCTTCGTGGCCGGCGGCGACGGGTGGATTTATCACGCGTGGCAGACGCAGCCCAACGGCGGCTTTTCGGGGTGGGCCACGCTCGCCACCAAGGTGACGGGCGGGCTCGTCGATCCGAGGCCGATCCGCCGCGCGAACGGCAAGCTCGTCGTCGTCGCCAAGGGCATCGGCGATCAATCGGTGTACATCAGCGAGCAGGGCAGCGGCGATTGGACCGCGTGGAAGCCCCTCGGCGGCGCCCTCAAGAGCCCTCCTGTGATCGGCGTCAACGCCGACGGTCGCGTCGAGGTCTTTGGCCGCGGGACGGATGATGCCTTGTGGCACACGTGGGAGACGGCGCCCGGCGCGGGCTTCAGCGGCTGGATCTCCGAAGGCGGCGTCATCGAGGCTCCGTCGCTCGGCCGCGACACCGATGGTCGGCTCAACATCTTCGTCAAGGGCTCGGACGGCGCGCTCTACCGCAATCGGCAGGTCAAGCCCAACGGTGGTTGGACGGGCTGGGCGGGCATGGGCGGGCAGCTCGTGTCAGGCCCCGTCGCCGCGAACAACCAAGATGGTCGTTTGGAGGTCTTCTTCCGGGCCTCGGGCGACGAGGTCGAGCACGTCTGGCAGTCCTCTCCCGGCGTGTGGTGAGGCCTCTCCGCTCAACCCCCTCTCCCGCTCGCGGGAGAGGGGGAGCCCGAGCCTTTCAGTCCGCGTGATAGACGATGCGCTCCCAGTCGGAGCCGAACGGGTAGTTGTCGCCGCAGCGATAACCACCGTTGATGAACCCGCCGCCCGAGTGCCAGCACATACGGAGGTTGGTGTTGTTCTGATTGCCGTTGTCGTAGTCGCACGAGAAGCGGTTGACCGCATCGCCGCCCTGCGCGAAGCCCCACGACCAGTTGTCCGAATAGTAGAAGCCCACGCCGTTCGACTGCTTGGTGCAGTCTTGGGTCTGGCCGCAGTCGTAGAGCACGTCCGCGCGCGGGCCCATGGCCGCGAGCGTGAGCGATTGGGCGCCTGTCGGGCGACACGCGATGAGCAGCTTGGCCTTGTTGCACTGGGTCAAGATGGTCTGCATCGGCGTGTTGTAATCATCGTAGAAGTCGATGAAGCACTGCGTCCATCCCGTGAGGTTCGCGACGGGCAGGTTCTGTTGCACGCCCGGCTGGTAATAGAGGCAGTCCGGGTCGCCCATGGCCGCGCAGCCCGCCGGGCAGCACTGGTCACCCGCGTTGCACGCCACGATTTGGCTCGTGGGGTTGACGCATTGACCGTTGGAGCACGTGGTGCCGCCGGTGCAGCCGTTGCCGTCGTCGCACGCAACACCGTTGTTGGCCGGGACGCCGCCGAGGCACGAGCCGTTCGAGCACGTCTCGCCGGAGGTGCAGAGGTTGCCGTCGTCGCACGCGGCGCCGTTGTTGCCGGGGACCGAGGTGCACTTGTCGGTGGCCTCGTTGCACGATCCGATCATGCAGATATCGGAGCCGGGCGGGGTGCAGGGGTTCGGCACGCCCGCGCACATACCGTTGTTGCACGTGTCGTTGATGGTGCAGAAGAAGCCGTCGTTGCAGGGCGTGCCGTCGTTGAGGGGCATCACCTTGCAGCCGATTTGGGGATCGCAGTAGCCCTGCGAGCACTCGCCGTCGAGGAACGAGCAATCGACCATCCCGCCCGCGATGCACTGGCCGTTGGTGCACGAGCCGGTGAGCGTGCAGGCGTTGTCGTCGACGCAGGGCGAGCCGTCGTTGCCGGGCACCTCGATGCAGGCGTCCGTCGCGACATCACACTTGCCCACCATACACGGCGTCTGCGAGTTGCAGGGCTTGAGCGTCCCGCCTTGGCACACGCCGTTGTCGCACGTGGTGTTGAGCGTGCACTGTTTGCCGTCGTCGCAGGGCACTCCATCGTTGGCGGCGAGCTTGCCGCACATGCCGTTGATGCACGCGCCGGTGTTGCACGCGTCGGTGAGCGCCGCGCACTCGGCGCCGGTGGTGCAAGGGCCCGGCGTCCCGCTGCTCGAGCTGCTCGCCTGGTTGCCGCTCGACGACGACGTCGAGGTGCTCGTGCTGCCCGAGCCGCCTGAGCCGCCTGAGCCGGTGGAGGTGACGTTGCCTGTCGCACAGGCAAAAGGACCGGCGAACGAGACGCCGGCGAACAACAGAGAGAGACCTACGAAGCTACGTGCGCGCATAGGTGCCGACCATACAGGAAAGGGGCGTGATTGTCGCCCCTCTCCTCCGGCACGGGATCACCCTCAATCGGGCAAGATTCTACTCCGCAATTTGGAGGCGCTTCTCACAAGGCTTCGCGCTCTCGTCCTCTTTGAGGCCCGGGATGAGGAGCGGATCGCGATCGAGGCCTTTGATCTCGCGCGCGACCTTGCGGATGATCAGCGCGTCGAGGTTGCCGCTCGTGAAGTTGGTCTGCGTGCCGCCGCAGCTCGACCGCGGATCGCCCGCGCCCGTGGACTGGGCGCCCGCGCCGCCGCGGAGCACGAAGAGGTTGGTCGCGCCCGTGAACTGCGCGATCTGGCGGAAGACCACCTGGCCGAGCGCGTCCATGCCCGAGGCGGCGACGGTGAAGACCTGGATGCCTTGGTGCGCGGCGTCGCGCATGTCGACCGAATAGCTGAAGTCGTTCGGGTAATCGAGGTGCGGCGGCGCGTCGGCGATCAGGAAGGCGAGGCGCGCGACCGCGTTCGGGTTCCACTTGAGGCCGGTGAGCCCGACGTGCAGGCCTTCGTTCATCGACTCGGGCGTGTCGCCGCCGCCGGACGCACGGATCGCCGCGACTTGGCGCGAGAACCCGTCGAGATCGGTGCTCATCGGATACACCTTGGTGACGAAGGGATCGGTGCGGTCTTTGTACTCGACGAGCCCGATCCGCACCTTGACGTTGTTGCCCGAGAGCGACGACGCGACCTTCTGGAGCGTCGCTTTGACCGCGGCGATCTCCTCGCTCATCGAGCCCGTCGTGTCGAGGATGAAGGCCATGTCCACCTCGCGGACCGCGGGCAGCACGCGCTTGGCCGAGAGCTTGAGGTCGACGACGCCGTCGGTCTGCGCGATCGAGAAGCGCGTGGAGACGGAGCTGTTTTGGCAGTTGGCGCTCGCGGTGAGGTCGTTCGAGGTGAAGCCCTCGGCGCGCGGGAAGAAGATCGCGCGGCCCGAGGCGGTCGTGGTGAGCTTCACCGATTGTTGCTTCTCGTCGCGCACCGTCACCGTGCAGCGGGGCACGGCCTTGCCGTCCGCGTCACGAACGACGATGAACTGGCGATCGGAGATATCGACTTTGTGAAACGAGAGGTTCCCCTCGGCCTTGAGCCACTTTTGGAATTCACGATAGTTCGCGTTGTCGTCCCACTCACCTGCTTTGACGCCCGAGAACTGTTGAACGGCCATGGCGCCCGGCGCGACCGCTTTGGCCGCGGGGGGCGGGGGCGGGTGAGCGCCGCCGCGCGCGTGCTCCATCTCGGCGGGGGGGGCCATGGGGGCGGCGGGCGCGTCGGCCATCGCGACCGCTGTCGCTGCGGGCTGCGGATACCCCTGCGGAGGAGGAGCGGCTCCGCCCGCGTGACTGGGCGCATCCATGGAGGCGCCGCACCCCGCGGCAAAGGTGATGGCGAGCGAGAGCAGCGAGGTGGTCGAGAGGCGCTTCATGTTCATGGTGGCCCGAGAACGAGAGGTCTTCGCCGAGCTTACAGCGATTATTGTTCGAGGAAGTCGAGATCTTTTCCAAAGGTCTCTTCGATGCCGCGGAGCGCGAGGAACGCGAGCGTGATGGTGATCACGCCGACCGCGAGCGCGCTGTAGACCTTTCCGAGATGCGGCGAGAGGAGCTTGAACAACGCGGTCACGGGCACCACGGCGCCGCGGACGAAGTTCGGCGCGGTGGTGGTCGCGGTGCCGCGCAGGTTGGTGCCGAACTGCTCGGAGGCCACGGTCACGAACACGGCCCAATACCCGGTCGCGAAGCCGAGCAGCGCGGCGACCGCATAAAAGAGGGTGAGCGAGCTCTTCGCGACGCCGAAGTAGAGCGCGACCGCGATCGCGGTGAGCGTCAAGAAGCCGAGGAGCACCTTCTTGCGGCTCTTCACGATTTGGCTGAGCGCGCCGCTCGCGAAGTCGCCCACGGCGAGGCCCGCGTAACACGCGAGCACGGCGTCCGCGGGGTTGGGCGGCTTTTGCATGCCCATGGCCGCGCCGATCTCGGGCGAAGCGCCGATGAGGATCGCGACCGCGTACCAGATGGGCACGCCCACCAAGATGATGCTCACATAACGTTTGGCGCGGTCGGCCGAGGTGAAGAGCTGAAAGAAGTTGCCGCGCGCGACGCCCATCTTTTTGGCGCCCTCGTACATGCCTGATTCGAAGACGCCGATGCGGAGCGCCAAGAGCGCGAGGCCGAGCCCGCCGCCCACGAAATACGCGACGCGCCAATCGAAGTGCTTGCCCACGAGCGACGCGGCGACGGCGCCGCAGATGCCGATGGTCGCGACGATGGTCGTGCCATATCCGCGCGCCTCTTTGGGCATGCTCTCGCTCACCAGCGTGATGCCCGCGCCGAGCTCGCCCGCGAGGCCGACCCCGGCGATGAAGCGGAGCGCGGCGTAGCTCCCGATGCTGCCCACGAAGCCGTTGGCGATGTTCGCCGCCGAATACATGAGGATGGATCCGAAGAGCACCGACAACCGGCCGCGTTTGTCGGCGAGCACGCCCCACAAGACGCCTCCCACGAGCATGCCAATCATCTGCATGTCGAGGAGATAAAAGCCTTTGTCGAGCGCCGCCTCGCCGGTAAACCCAAGGTCTTTGAGGCTCTTCAAGCGCACGACGTTGAAGAGGATGAGATCGTAGATGTCGACGAAGTACCCGAGCGCCGCCACGAGCACGGCGAGGTAGATCTTGACGGGAGTCGAGGCGGCGGGCGCCTCGCCGGTGCTCACGGCGCCTCCTCGCTCTCCTCCTCTTCTTCGTCGTCCTCGGGCTCGGGCTCAGGCATCTTCACGGCTTTGGGCGGGGCGCGATGATAAGGGTCTTTGGCCGCGTGGAGCCGGACGAGCGAGGGTTGCTCGGCGGGCACGACGCCGGTATAGGCCGAGATGTCGAGCTCTTCGCCCGACTCGAGCGCGTGCAGCACCGGGGAGACCTGATAGAGCCCGGGCCGCCGGAACACGTAGGCTGGGCAGACCTCGGCGAGCAACATCGCGAGCGAGGTGGACGCGCCGGGCCTCATGATCTTGAACATCTCGCGCGGGATCGCGTGGGACGGCGGCATGGCGTCGCAGCGCATCGGGCCGTCCGGTCCCTCGATGCGGAAGCCGAACATCTTGGGCCGGATCACGGCGGGGATGGGCCGCCCGCCCACGTTGATCACGTTGAGTGAGAGGTTGATTCGCTCGGGCGCCGAAGCGTCGTTGAACGGCGTCGACTTGAGGGTGAGCTTGGCCGCGTTCTCGTCGCGGGGCGGCTTGCGGGGCTCGTCGTCTTTTTTATCGTCGTTGGCTTGAGCCTTGTCGTCTTTGGCCTTGTCGTCTTTTTTATCGTTGTTGGCTTGAGCCTTGTCGTCTTTGGCCTTG
>CAYTJL010000002.1:0-70921 GCA_964437785.1 uncultured Polyangiaceae bacterium | reverse complement strand
TGTCGTCTTTGGCCTTGTCGTCTTTGGCCTTGTCGTCTTTGGCCTTGTCGTCTTTGGCCTTGTCGTCTTTTTTATCGTTGTTGGCTTGAGCCTTGTCGTCTTTGGCCTTGGCCTTGTCGTCTTTGGCTTTGTTCTCTTTGGCCTCTTCGCGGGCGCGCTTCTTGGCCTCCGCGGCGGCGAGCACCTCGAAGGGGCTCTTTCCGATCTTGGTGAAGCTCAGCACGATGGTGGGCGCGTTCAGCACCTTGAGCGGCTCGACCTCGTGCGGATTGTTCGTGTCCTCGACGACGAACGGGCCCTCGGGGGCTTTGGGCTTGTCGTCCTTCTTCTTTTTGGTCTTTGGTGGAGGAGCTTGCTTTTTGACGGCGCCGCTGAAGCCGAGCGACGCTCGCACGATGGCCGAGCCCACGAGCGCGTCGACGTCTTTGCCAAAGCAGAAGAGCCTCGGATCGAAGCTCTCAAGGTAGGTCTCGCCCGGGCCGAGGAGCAGCGCGCGCGGCTCGGGGAACCCCGCCGGCTTCATGTCCGCCGGCACTTTGCACGTCACGGGCTTGGGGCCTTTGCCGGTGACGGTGTCACCGCTCTCGACCGTGAAGGTGAGGAGCCTCGCGTCCGCCGGGATTCGAACCCACGTCTCGCCCTTGTTGTCGATGCGCATCGTCCACGGGCCGCGCGGCGACGGCGCGACGATCGAGAGCCGAACCGAAGGCGACGGGAGCGGTTTGGGGGTGTCCTCCGCGCCGGCGGGGGTCGTGACGAGGAGCGCCGCGGATGCGACGGCGAAGGTGATTTCGGATCGCGGGAGCCTCATAGGACCGTCTCCCACACTTGCCGTCTTCTTTCCGGTCGCGTCAACCCTCGCGCGCGGAGAACGACACGGGCTTTTGCATGATCGAAGGGTTGACAAGTATGAACAAAGTATATACAAACATTGTCTATGAAGAATCGACTCTACCCCGTGATCTCGGCCGGTGTGGTCGCTGCGGCGACCACCGCTTTGCCCGCGCATGCGATCCGCGAGGGCGAGGTCGCGCCGAACGCTCGCGTCGAGGACGCCGACGGTCGCTCGCTCGAAATGAAGTCGCTGCGCGGCAAGCCCATCTTGATCGTGTACGAGGACAAGGACTCCGCCGCGCAGAACCAGCTCCTCAAAGACGAGCTCGCCAAGCTCGCGAAGGGGGAGCGCTATCGTTCGGCCATCGCGCTCGCCGCGGTCGCGGACGTGAGCTCGTACGACTTTTGGCCTGCGCGCGGCTTCGTCAAAGACGCGATCCGCGAGGAGTCGCGCAAGCAGAAGACCACCATCTACTGCGACTGGAGCGGCTCGTTCCGCTCGGCGCTCGGGCTGCGCCGCGGCGCCAGCAACGTGGTGCTCGTCAGCAAAGAGGGGCGCGTGGTGTTCTCGGCGTCGGGCGCCGTTCCGGCCGACGCGCGCAAGCGCCTCATCGAGCGCCTGCGCGCCGAGGTCGAGGGCTGATCAACGATCCTTCGCGACCTTCCTGCGGCGCTCGGCGAGCGCCTGATCGATGCGGCGGCGCAGATCGTTTGCGTCGCCGTCCCACACGATCCCTCCACGCGCTTCGACCCAAGGCTTCATGCCCTCGGCGGCGGCCCCGCCGATCACCCAGGTCACGCCGCGGCAGACGTCCGCGTACGCGTCCACGAGCTCGCGCGCGCGCGGCGGGGGCGGGGCGATCGACGTCGAGAGGGCGACCACGTCCGGCCCGAGGCTCTCGACCACGCGGCTCACGGCGACAGGCGGCGTGCGCGCGCCGAGCAGCGTGGTCCGGTACCCCCACGACGCGAAGCGGAGCGCGACGCCGTAGAGGCCGATCGCGTGCTCCTCGTCGGCGAAGCAGCCGAGCACCGCCTTGCGCGACGCGTCCGCAGGCTGGCTGAGCCGCACCAGATCGAGCGCGGCGCCGAGGATGATCTGCGACGTGATGTGCTCCTGCGCGATGGTGATGGTCCCCTCGTGCCACAGGTCGCCCACGCGCTGGAGCGCGGGCCCGAGCGCCTGCTCGTAGATCGCGACGGAGGTCCCCATCGTGAGCGCGCGGCGCACCTCGAGATCGATCCCGTCGGGGTCGAAGCGGAGCGTCGCGTCGACGATGCGATCGCGCGCCGTCGCGAGCGGATCTTGATCGACGTTGATCGCCGACGGCGCCTGCGGCTTCGACGCGAGCACGACGCGCGCCGCCTCCGCCGGAGCGGTGCCGTTGTTAACGAGGTCACGCATCGCGCGGATGAGATCGACGTCCGCGTCGCTATAAAGGCGATAGGCAGAGGCCGTCCGCGCTGGAGCAGGGACCCCGTAGCGACGCTCCCACGCGCGCAGCGTCGCCGCCGGCACCCCAGAAAGCTCTGCCACGGTTTGGATCCTGTACAAGCTCACGATTCACCTCCGACCCCTCACACGGGAGGGGGGTCTCAACCTTGCCAGAATGTAACATAAAACGTTTGTCTATGCTTGTACAATGATTATACTTGCGGCATGAAAAACTCATCGGGCGGGGCAAACAAAGCCCATGCCATCATCATCGGGAGCGGCTTCGGCGGCCTCGCGGCTGCGGTTCGTCTCGGGGCGCGGGGCTACCGCGTCACCGTGCTCGACAAGCTCGATGCGCCGGGGGGACGCGCGTACGTCCACCGGCAGGACGGCTTCACGTTCGACGCGGGGCCCACGGTGATCACGGCGCCCTTCCTCTTCGAGGAGCTGTGGGAGCTCGCGGGGAGGCGCCTCGCGGACGACGTCGATCTCCGGCCGGTGGCGCCGTTTTATCGGATCCGCTTCCACGACGGCGTCACGTTCGACTACACGGGCGACGCCGAAGCGATGCGCCGCGAGGTCGAGAGGCTCGCGCCGGGCGACGTCGAGGGCTACGAGCGCTTCGTGCGGATGAGCGAGTCGATCTACGAGGTCGGCTTCGAGAAGCTCGCGCACGTGCCGTTCGGATCGTGGCTCGACATGGCGCGCATCGTCCCCGACATGGTGAAGCTCCAGAGCTACCGCACGGTCTACGGCCTCGTCGCCAAGCACGTGAAGGACGAGCGCCTGCGCCAAGTGATGAGCTTTCATCCGCTCCTCGTGGGCGGGAACCCCTTCTCGACGACCTCCATCTACAGCTTGATCGCGTTCTTGGAGAGGCGTTGGGGCGTGCACTTCCCGATCGGCGGGACGGGCGCGTTGGTGCGCGGGCTCTGCTCGCTCATCGAGGGGCTCGGCGGCGAGGTGCGGTGCAACGCGGAGGTGAAGCAGATCCTCGTGGAGGGGCAGCGCGCGCGCGGCGTCGAGCTCGCGAACGGGGAGCGCATCGCGGCCGACGTCGTCGTCTCGAACGCGGACTCCGCCTGGACGTACAAGAACCTCGTCCCGCCCGACGCGAGGCGGCGGTGGACCGACAAACGCATCGAGAAGCAGCGCTACTCGATGAGCCTCTTCGTGTGGTACTTCGGGACGAAGCGGCGCTACGAGGACGTCGCGCACCACACGATCCTGCTCGGTCCGCGCTACAAAGGGCTCCTCGACGACATCTTCCAGAGGCACGTGCTCGCCGACGATTTCAGCCTCTATTTGCACCGGCCTACGGCCACGGATCCGTCGCTCGCGCCCGACGGGTGCGACACGTTCTACGTGCTCTCGCCCGTGCCCAACCTCACGAGCGGCACCGACTGGGGCGCGGTGAGCGAGGGCTACCGGAGGTCGATCGAGGAGCTGCTCGCGAGCACGGTGCTCCCGGGGCTCGATCGATCGATCGTCACCTCGCGGCTGCTCACGCCGATCGATTTTCAGGATCGTCTCTCGTCGTTCCGCGGCGCGGCCTTCGGCATGGAGCCCGTGCTCACGCAGAGCGCGTTCTTCCGGCCGCACAACGCGAGCGAGGACATCGATCGGCTGTACTTGGTCGGCGCGGGGACGCACCCGGGCGCCGGGCTCCCCGGCGTGCTCTCGTCCGCGCGCGTGCTCGATCGCGTGGTGCCCGATGCTTCCCTCGTCGCTTGATCGTCCCGGCGAGCGCGCGGATCTCGACGCGTGCCGCGCGCTGCTCCGCGCGGGGTCGAAGAGCTTCGCGCTCGCGTCGCTGCTCCTGCCGCGCCGCGTGCGCGATCCGGCCGCGGCGCTCTACGCGTTCTGCAGGGTCGCCGACGACGCCGTCGATCTCGCGCGCGAGCCGGGCGCGGTCGACGCGCTCTACGAGCGGCTCGATCGCGCGTACGCGGGCGAGCCGATGGGATCGCCGATCGATCGCGCGCTCAGCCGCGTCGTCCTCGCGCACGGGATCCCGCGATCGATCCTCGCCTCGTTGATCGAGGGCTTCTCATGGGACGCCGAGGGCAGGCGCTACGACACCTTCGAATCGCTGACGGAGTACGCGGCGCGCGTCGCCGGGACCGTGGGCGTGATGATGACGTTGCTCATGGGCCCGCGCGACGAAGAGACGCTCGCGCGCGCGTGCGATCTCGGCGTCGCGATGCAGCTCACCAACATCGCGCGGGACGTCGGGGAGGACGCGCGCGCGGGCCGCGTGTACCTGCCGCTCGCGTGGCTCGACGAGGTCGGCGTCGACGTCGCCGCGCTCGTCGCGTCGCCGCGGCCGAGCCCTGCGCTCGCGCGCGTGACGGCGCGCCTGCTCGGGATGGCGGAGTCGCTCTACGCGCGATCCGAGCGCGGCATCGCGCGGCTCCCCCGCGACGCGCGCCGATCGATCCGCGCCGCGCGCCTGTTCTACGCCGACATCGGCCGCGTGATCGCGCGCGCGGGGTACGACTCGATCACGAGGCGCGCGGTCGTCTCCGCGCCGCGCAAGATCGCGCTCATCCTCCGCGCGCTGTTCCCCTTGGCCGGGGAGCGCGAGGCGCGTGACGCGACCCCGCCGCTCCTCGCGACGCGCTACCTCGTCGAGGCCGCCTCGTCCCGATGATCCCCGCGCAGAAGCACCGGCTCTTCAACGCGTGGTTCGCCGGGCACGCCCGGTCGAAGATCCACAAAGCCTTTGACAAGGTTTGTATCCAAGGCATTTCCAAGGTCCGCGAGGCTCTCCGCGACGGCCCCGCGCTCGTCGTGTCGAACCACACCTCGTGGTGGGATCCGCTCGTGGTGCTGCACCTCTCGACGCACCTCCTCGGCGCCGACGGGCACGCGTTGATGGACGCGAAGAACCTCCGGCGACTGCCCTTCTTCGCGCTCGTCGGCGCGTTCGGGGTGGACCTCGATCGCCCGGAGGACGGCGCGCTCGCGCTGCGCTACGCCGCGAAGCTCCTCGATCGGCCGGGGAGGCTCGTGTGGATCTTCCCTCAAGGGACCGAGCGGCCCATCACCGAGCGGCCGCTCGGCTTTCGGCCCGGCGCGGCCGAGATCGCGCGCCTCGCGAAGCGCGCCGTCACGATCCCCGCCGCGATCCGCTACGAGATGGCGGGCACCGAGCGCCCCTCGCTGCTCGTGTCGTTCGGCGATCCGATCGCGCGCGAGCGCGACGTCGCGGCGATGCGCGCGCGACAAGAGGACGCGGTCGCGGGCGAGCTCGATCGGATCGAGCGCGCGGCGCGCGGCGACGAGGGCGCGGGCTTCGCGATCGAGCACCTGGGACGCGAGGGGGTGATGGCCGCGATCGCGACGTGGATGCTCGCGCGGATCGTGGCTGTTTTTACGGGGATTTCTCGTAGATCCGGCCGGCTCGGTCCAGGGTGAGCGCGACGCCGTGCCAGATCACGATCCGCGATCGGAGCGCGCGCGCGAACGCGACCGCGAGCAGCACGTCCGCGAGCCACGCGTCCGCGATCGCGCGCGTCACGGGGCGACCCGCGGAGAGCGCGGCCGCCGCCGCGATCGACACGCGCGACAAGATCGCGAGGAGCGCTGCGGCGATCGCGGCCCGCGGCGCGGACGAGAGCGTCGCGAGCGCGATCGCGATGAGCAGCGGCGTCGCGAAGAACAAGAGCGGATAGCTCGCGAGGAGCCACGGCCGCTGCGCGCGGATCACCGCGAGCCAGCGGCCGAAGCGCGCGGCCGCGTCGCCGAAGCTGCGGCCCGACGTGAGCGATCGCGCGGCGAGCTGCGCCGCGACGACGTCGAGCCCGCGCGCGCGGAGCCTCCGGCAGAGCTCGATGTCCTCGCCGAGATGCTCGGTGAGCGCGCCGAAGCCGCCGACCACGTGGAGCGCGACCCGATCGATCGCGAAGAGCTTCCCCACGAACGTCGACGGGTCGAGCCCCGCGAGGAGCGGGAAGGCGTGGAGCGACGCGCCGAGCACCGCCGCGGACGCGCGATCGCCGAGGGATCGGCCGGCGTCGGGCTCGATGGGCGGGGCCCACGACGCCGCGCTCCCCGCGCGGAGCGGCGCGGTGAGCGCGTCGAGATCGGCGCCGTCCAGATCGACGTCGGCGTCCGCGACGATGAGCCAATCGAACGGCGCGCGCTCGGCCTCGATCACCGCCGCGATCTGCGCGGCCTTGCGGTTCGGCGCGCGCGCCGACGTGAGCACCACGCGCGCGTCGACGCCCCGCGCCGCGAGCTCCTCGCACGCGCGCACGGCCGCGGGATGAGCCTCGTCGGCCTCGCTCTCCACCGCGACGCGCACGCGCAGATCGAACGATCGACGCGCGCCGGAGGCCGAGAGGACCGCGCGCAGCGCCCACGGCGACGCGCCCGAGAGCGGCCTCACGAGGAGCGCGATCGGTCGGCGATCGCCGACGATCGAGCGCGTCGATCGCCTCTCGCGCGAGGTCGCTCCGCGCCGCCTCGCCATCATGCGCCGGATGGTCTCGAAGCCCACGCACCACACGACGGCCGCCCACGTGAGGGCCGCCGCGGCCGCGATTTCCGAGGGGGTTGGGGCTGTCACGGCGACGCGCGCTTCATCCGGTAGGGCAACATGAACTGCACCGCGCGCGATCGGAAGCGATCGAGCGAGAGCGCCTCGTGCGTCCCGATCGCGGGGCGCCCGGCGATGGTCGAGCGTACCAGCGAGCGCGCGTAGAAGGGCGTGTCCTCGAGCGTGCGCACCAGCTCGACGCGGCCGTGCTGGGCCGCGTGCGTCGTGCGGGGCATGAGCCACCGCGTGCGCCCGAGGTCGACGCGGCTCCCGGCCGGCACGTCGAAGGCCTCTCCACCCTCGAATTCGCGCGCGACGAGGATCCTCGATCCGTCGCGGCGGTGCGCGTCGTAGACCACGCGCGCGCGCCCGCCCGTCGCGACGCGCGACCAGCTCCACCCGAAGAACGCGTCTTCGAGCGGCTCGTCGCCGCGGTTCGCGTCGAAGTACGCGTCGCCCGAGAAGCGCTCGTTCGGGTGCGTGAGCGCGACCTCGGCGCGCGCCACGGGCGCGATCGGCCACCACGTGTGCCTGCCCTTCGCGTCGAGCGTGACGGGCTCGGCGGGCGAGTCTTCGAGCGTGAGCCGCACGGTGCCGGAGACGCGGTCGCCGCCGATCGCCGTGACCTCGTCGAGGTCGATGACGAGCGCGCCGCTCTCCCAGCGCATCGCGCTCGGCCCGATCGCGAGCCGATCCGGGCTGCGCTCGAGCGATCGGCGACCGCGCTCGGTGAAGGCCCAATGGCTCTTCTTGCCGCCGTAGAGCGCGACGTTCATCGAGCAGTGATCGAAGGGGCTCGACCTGCCCCCTGCGCGATCGCGCGCGGCCGCGTAGAACGGTGAGAAGACGCTGCCGACGAGCGCGATCAGGCTGAGCGCGCGATGGCCGTCATCAGCGACGACGTCCACGTACCACCACGCGTAGCCGCCCTCGGCGACGTCGACGTCGAAGCGAGGTCCGCGACGACGCTCGCCGCGGCGAGCCGCCCGCTCTGCGCCACCATCGGCACGCCCGCTCCGGGGTGCGCGCTCCCCCCCGTGAGATACAAGCCCGGGATCCGTGTCCGCGAGGGCGCCCTCTTGAACGGCGCCGCCCACCCGTGAACCGCGGGCCCATACAGCGCTCCCCCCGTCGCTGGGAACAGCCGCGCGAAGTCCGCCGGCGTCGTCACGACCGCGTCGCTCGTCGCGCGGATGTGGAGGTTGCACCGCTCCAGAAGGGAGAAACATCTCGTCTTGCATGCGTCGACCTCTGCGTCGTTAAATCTGGGTTTTCCCGCGCGGATCGCGTCTCCCGCGGGGGGTGCGTTGATGAGGATCAAGAGCCGCTCGGGCCCCTCGGATCGGCGCGCGCCCTCGTCGTCGCGATCGTGGGCGCACACGTAGACCGTCGGCTCGCGCGGGACCTCGCCGTGATCGAACAGGTCACGAAACTCTGCGGCGTAGTCGGTTGAGAAGAAGACGTTGTGGCGCACGAGCGGGAAGCCCGACGTCTCGGCCGTGACCGCCCACGTCACCGCGGAGAGCGATCGCGCGTGCCGATCGGCCGCGCGCGCCGCGGCGTCGCCGAAGAACCCGCGCGCGATCGCCTCCACGTCGCCGTTGCACACCACCGCGGCGGCCTCGATGCGCTCGCCGTTCATGAGGCGAACGCCCGTCGCCCGCGCGCCGTCGGTCGTGATCTCGGCCACCTCCTCGCCGCACCGGATCACGCCGCCGGCCTCGCGCACCAAGCGCTCGAGCGCCTCGGCGATGCGGACCATCCCACCCTCGACGAGCCAGACGCCGTCGCGCTCGACGTGCGCGATCACGTTGAGCGTCGCGGGCGCGAGGAACGGCGACGAGCCCGCGTACGTCGCGTACCGCCCGAAGAGCTGGCGCAGGCGCTCGTCGCGGAAGAACGAGGCGATGGCCTTCCACTGCGATCGATGGCCGTCGATCGCGATGGCGTCGGCCAAGCTGAAGCGCTTCGCGAGGCCGAGCGCGGATCGGAGCGAGGGCCGCTCGCCGCGCAGGAACGGCTCCTCCACGGTGCAGTGAATTCGCTCCGCGTAGGCGCAGAAGCGCCGGTACCCGTCGGCCTCGGCGCGCCCCGCGAAGGCCTCGATCGCGCCCGCGGTGCGATCGACGTCCGCGTAGAGATCGAGCTCGCCGCCCGAGGCCCACGCGTGACGCGCGAGCCGATCGGCCCGCGTGAGCGTGAGCCGATCGTCGAGCCGGGCGCCGAGCTCGTCGAAGATCTCGTCGAAGACCCAGCGCATGGTGAGGACGGTTGGGCCCGCGTCGATGTCGCGGCCTCCAGACCGCACCGTGCGGACCTTACCCCCCACCTTGGCCGCGCGCTCGAGCACCACCACCTCGACGCCGCGGCCCGCGAGCAACGCCGCGGTGGTGAGCCCGCCGATCCCTGCTCCGATGATGACCACCGGCTTCTTGAGCACGCTCATGATGGACCCGACCGTAAGTCGCCCCACGAGGCTTGTCTATGGTTTGTTTATAAATTCATACAAACTATTGACAATGCCTAGATCGATGCGAATATCTCCGCCAATGGACATTGAACGACGTATTGAACGAGCCCTCGACACGGCCATCGACGCCGCGTCGAAGGGGGCGCCGCCCCGCCTCTACGCCGCCGTCCAGCACGCGGTGTTCCCGGGCGGCGCGCGCATCCGGCCGCGCCTCTGCCTCGCGATCGCGGGGGCGTGCGGCGACCCGTTCCCCATGGTGAGCGACGCTGCGGCGGTCGCGGTGGAGCTGCTCCACTGCGCGTCGCTCGTCCACGACGATCTCCCGTGCTTCGACGACGCGGCGGTGCGGCGCGGCCGGCCCTCGGTGCACCGCGCGTTCGGCGAGCCGATCGCCGTGCTCACGGGTGACGCGTTGATCGCGATGGCCTTCGAGGCGCTCGGCCGCGCGTGCGTCGCCGCGCCGATGCTCACCGCGAGCTTGATCACCACGGTGGGCCGGGGCGTGTCGATGCCGCACGGGATCATCGCCGGGCAGGCGTGGGAGAGCGAGCCGCGCATCCCCGTGGTCACCTATCGCCGCGCGAAGACCGCCGCGCTGTTCGAAGCGGCGGCGTGCGCGGGGGCCGTGGCGGCGGGCTCGGATCCCGAGCCGTGGCGCGCGTTCGCCCGCGCGATCGGCGAGGCGTACCAAATCGCGGACGACATCCAAGACGTCACCGGCGATCCCTTCGCGCTCGGCAAGCCCGTGGGCTGCGACGCGGTCCTCGGCCGGCCGAACGCCGCGGGCGAGCTCGGCGTCCATGGCTCCAAGAAGCTGCTCGAAAGCCTGCTCCACGACGCGCTCGACGCGCTGCCGCCGTGCTCGGCGCCCGACGCCGTCAGCGCGTGGGTGCTGGACACCGCGCGTCGTCTGCTCGGCGCGCGCGCCGAGAAAGAGGCGCCGATGGCCGAGGCCCGATCGGCGTAACGCGCGATCGATCCCCTTCCTTTCGGCCTGCTGCGCTCGTAGCGTACGGGGGGTGAAGGGCCTCTACGCGATCGCCGACGTGAGCGCGATCGAAGCGCGCGGTCTCGACTTGATCCGCTTCGTCGAGGCGATCCTCCGCGCGCGGCCCGCCGCGCTCCAGCTCCGCGACAAGCGCGGCTCTTCGCGCGCGACGCTCGACCGCCTCACCGCGATCGCGCCGCTCGCTCATCGCGCGGGGGTGCCGCTCTTCGCCAACGATCGGCCCGACCTCGCGCTCCTCGCGGGGTGCAGCGGCGTGCACGTCGGGCAGGAGGACATCCCGCCGGCGATGGTGCGCGACCTTGTGTCAAAGGTTTGTGGAGGCAGCGATAAAAACTTGCTCGTCGGACTCTCGACCCACGACGAGGCCCAGGTCGAGGCGGCGCTCCAGGCGCCGATCGACTACCTCGCGTTCGGCCCCGTGTTCCCCACGCGCAGCAAAGACAACCCCGATCCCGTGGTGGGCACGAAGCTCCTCTCGACCATCACCGCGCGCGTAAAGAGCGTTCGCCCAGCGCTTCCGGTGGTGGCGATCGGAGGCGTCACGCTCGCGCGCGCGCCCGAGCTCCGGGGCGCGTGCGACGTCGCCGCCGTGATCGCCGCGCTGTTCCCCGAGCCGGGCCATGCCCACGATGGCGACACCGACGCTCTTTATCGCGAGATCGAGGCGCGGGCGCGCGCCTTTGTTGAGGTCCTCTCATGAGCATGATGCTTGTTTTGGCGGTGACCGCGGCGGTCGCGGCGTCGATGGGCTACATGGCCGCGCGCAAGAAGGGCGATGGGGCGCCGCCCGAAGGCGATGATCGCGATCGTGAGGACGATCGTGATCGCGAGGACGATCGCGACGAGAAGAAAGAGCAAAAGAAGAAGGAAGAGAAGAAGCGTGACGCCGCGCCCCCCAAAAAGAAGCCCGCGGCCGACCCCAAGACGCTCTTCGAGGATCTCCCGCTCGCGCTCGGAGATGTGGTGATGGCCGAGGGCGGCGAGCGCTGGCTCGCGGGCGCGGTGATCGCCAAAGAGCAGAGCCGCGTGCTCGGCGCGCTCTTCCTCGCGCCCGAGGGGTCGTCTCAACATGCGATCGTCTGCTTCGCGGCGCCCCAACGCCACATCTATTGGCTCACGCCCTCGGAGCTGACCTCACCGGATGAGCCGCCCGCGACCATCGAGCTCGGGACGACCATGTTCCGCAGGCGCGCGCGTATCCCTGTCTCGCTCACGAGGCTCGGCCAAGGCGTGCCCGAGCTCCACGAAGAGGGCTTGTGGGCGGTCTACGACGGCGGCGGGCGGGACGTCGCCATGGTGCTCACGTCGGGAGGGCGCGTGATGGCGTACAAGGGGGTTCGGCTCGATGAGGGGGAATTCGATCGTCTGGGCGGCGGCGGGGACGGGTGAGGGTGCTATGTTATTGCGCGCGGCGCCCTGAAAAGAAGGCGTTGTACGCAGGGTCGTTGTACCGCTCATAGGTGATGGGGAAGGGCGTCACGCGGCTCACGCCGTCTTTGTGCTTGAGCGTGAGGGCCATGGGCGTGACCTCACGATAGTTGCTCTCGGGCGGCAGATCGTCGTTGGTGCGCCCGCCGGCCGAAAATACGCTGATGAGCGTCGCGCCGGGATCGCCGTAGACCCTGCGGAACCCCTCGACCACGCGCTCGTGGCCGCGGATCATCATCGTACATCCGATCTTGTTCATGAAGAGGTTGAACTGCGCGCGCCCGAACGGGAAGCGCGCGTTGGCCTTTTGGAGATCAAAGGGCACGTGCTCGGCGTCGCTCGGGTCGCTCCACATCATCTGAAAGCGGATGTCTCGCTCGTTGAGCGACGCGAGCGAGAGGATACGTGAGCTCAACGTGTCTTCGCGCGGGATGCCCGCGTGGACGAAGAGCACGCGCTCGAACACGAGCATCGACGGCAAGGACTCGAAGAGGCGCATGTGCGCGGCGAGCAGATCCCTCGGCGCCAAAGGAGCGATGGAGAGGATGGCCTCCGCGGGCCACACCGGCGATCGGATCTGCCCGTCGCGCTCGATGTAGTGCTCGTGATTGCCGCGCAGCAAGAACACGTGATCCGGCGCGGCGAGGTAGAGCCGGAGCGCGGCGCGCAAGATGCCGTCGTAGCTATAGCGCCCGCGATCGATGTAATCCCCCAAGAACACGAGCAAGGGGTGAGGCACCTTCCCGGGCTCGGCGCGGTGCGCCTCGACCTTGCCGAAGAAGTCGGTTTGGAGCAACGCCGCTTTGAGGCACGAATAACAACCGTGCAAATCGCCGAGGACGATGACCTCGTATTCGACGCCGGGGCGCGGGGGAAAGACCGCGATGTGCCCGTCGAGGAAGGGCTCTTGGCCGGCGAACGCCATAAAGCTCTTCTCGGCGCCGAGCCTGCCTTGACCGCGCGAGCGCTGCTCCCAAAGGCGCGCTTCGGTGCGTTGGATGAGCTCGATGTCGCTGCCGGCTTGGCGCGCGAACAAGCTCGGCTCGCCCACGTAACCCTGCTCGGATCCGCTGAAGAACGGGTGCTCGGCCCGCCGGATGGGCGACGGGCGCGGATCGTCGATGACGAGCGCCCCGCGCGAGGGCGACGCGCCGAGCAGCGCCGCGACGCTCGGGAGCGCGAGGCGCGTGGGCTCTTCGCCGAGCAAGGCTTCGAGGTCGTTGCGAAACGCGACCTCGTCGGGGTGGACGACGCCGTCGGCGTGCATCAGCTCGTTCACCATCGCGAGCAGCTCCGCGCGGTTCTTCTCGCGCAGCCGCTCGAGCAGCTCGTAGCAACGCAGCTTGAGCCGCGCGCGGACGAACTGCGCCGCGCTCTCGCCCTGCGCCACGCTCTCGGTGAACCACGATCGAATCTCGTGCTCCATGCCGCTCATCGTGTGGAAGAAGTGCGCGCGCCACGCGGGGATCGCGTTGACCCGCCCCGCCTCGTCGGCGCCGTAGAGCTCGGCCGCGCGCCGGTCGATGAGCTGAGAGACCACGTTCATCACGAACGCCCGCTCGCTCTCGTCGAAATGCCCGTCGATGTGGCCGAAGGCGATCAAGACGAACAGGACCGCGCGCATCTCCTGCTCGGCTTTGCGCGCGTCGGGGCTGAACGTGAACATGGGGGACGCTCAGCGTACCGTAGCTTCGCGCCCCCTCGATGTTATTTCAGGATGCTGGATGAGAGCATCACGCTCTTGTGCCCCGTGCCGACGTCACCGTCTTTGTCCTTCACCGTCACCGTGATGTCGAGCTGTTTGCCCAACATAGGCTCGATGGGATTCTGCAGATCGAGCTGAAAACGAAGGCCCGCGAGCTTGCAATACCCGCCCTCGTCCTGGTCGAACGTGAAGACCACGTTGAAGGGCCCGACGTCTTGATTGAGCTCGGGCAGGTGCCCCGTGATGGACGTGATGGAGCCCGATTGCTTGAGGTTCTTCATGCGGAGGGCGGTCCACACGTGGTGTCCGCCCTGCGGCCCCGCCTCGACCTGCGCGACCTCGCCATCCATCATGGGCAGATAGTCCGATTGGCCTTGGCCCACGAACACCTCGGGCGCGCCGGCGCCGGGCTTTTTGCACGCGTCCGAGGCGCCGTCGCTCGACCACGAGGGATCGTATGCGGGGAGCTTCTTCGAATCGACCTCGGAGCTCGCGCACGCGCCCGCGATGCACGTCTCGGGCGCCTCGCAGGTCGGCGCGCCGCCGCCGACGAGCACCACACATCGCGAGTCGAGGAACACCTTGAGGAGGAGCTTTCGCCCGGCCACCACCGTCGTCGACGCGAGCCTCGTGACGAGCGGAGTCGCGGTGTTGCCCGGGAAAAAAGCCTCGAACAGGATCTCGACCTCTTCGCCGTCGGGCCTGTCCTCGAACGCGCGCTCGAACGGCAACGTGAGCGGCTTGGAGCTCGACGTCGCGTCGAGGACCTCGTCGCGGAGCGTCTCGCCGCCCGCGATCATCACCACGTGGAGCTTGTCGAAGTCCACGCCCACGCGCAGATCGCCCGTGACGCCGACGACGACGGTCCCGAGGTCGCCGGCGGGGTCTTTGGTCGTGCACGAGGGGATGAGGAGAGAGAGGGAGAGGAGGGCAAAGAAGAAGGCAAGGAGTCGTTTCATAACGCATCTCCCTCCGCGAGGAGGGGACTCTCGAAGGAGCTAATGAACGGCGTCGAGCGCCGCGAGGAACGCCTCGGGCTTGACGAATTCGGTGAAGCGCTTCCGCTCCACACCCTCGGAGTCGAGCAGGATGACCGTGGGCAGGCCCACGACCTTGTACTTGGTCTTGACGCGCAGAAACTCAGGATCTTCGTCGTTGGTCCCGTCGACCTGAACGTTGATGAAGCGCGCCTCGTTCATCCGGCTCACCACCCGAGGATCGGCGAAGGTGTACTTCGCGGTCTCTTTGCAAGCGATGCACCAATCGGCGGTGAGGTCCACGAGGACGGGGCGCTTCTCGGCCTTGGCCTTGGCGAGCACCTGCTCCTCGGACTTCTCCCACGCGAGCGCGCCGTGTCCGTTCGCTCCGTTCGGCGCCGCGGACGCGCTCGTCGCGCCGCTCGCGACGGGCAGCGCGCCTTTGGCCTCGGCCTCGCGCGGGAGCTCGATCGCGGTGACGAACAAGAACCCGCCCACGACCGAGAGCACGATCCCGATGCCCTTTCGCGCCTTGACCATGACACCGTCGTCATCCCACGCGAGGTGCACGGCGCCGATGGCGATGCCCGCGACGAGCAGGCCCGCGGTGACGGCCATGAACGTCGCGTCGGGCCGCGCGAGCGACTTGAAGAACGGGAACGCGTTCTTGAGGAAGTAGAGCGCGACGACGAGCATCACGATGCCGAAGAAGGACTTGATGCCGACCATCCATTTGCCGCTCTTCGGCAAGCTCACCGCGAACGTGCCCACGAGCCAGAACGGGATGCCGAGGCCGATCGAGAAGAACGCGCCGAAGATGGCGCCGAGCCCCGCGTCGCGCGTCTGTCCGATGAACACCAAGATGCCCGTGAGCACGGGGCCCGTGCACGGCGCGGCCACGAGCCCGCTCACGAGCCCGAGGAGGAACGCGCCGCCGTAGCCCACGCCGCCCACCGCGTTGAGCCGCTGCATCAAGGACTCGGGCAACGTGAGCTCGAACGCGCCGAACATCGACGCGGCCATCGCCGCGAAGACCGCGACGATCCCGATCACGACCCACTTGCTCTGCAGCGCCGCGCCGAACAGCTTGCCGGTGAGCGCGGCGCCCACGATCATCGGCGTGAAGAGGCACACGATGCCGAAGACGAACGCCGTCGAGAGCAGCATGGCCTCGCGGCGGCTCTTCGCCTCGCTCGCGCCGAACACGCTCACGGTGATGGCGATCATCGGGTAGACACACGGCGTGGCGGCGGTGAGCAGGCCCCCGAGGAGCGCGGCTCCCGCAGCGTAATGAGGCCCTTTTTGAAGGGCCGCCGTGAACGCGTTGGACTCGTCGGCGAGCGCCGCGAGCGGGAGGATCAACGTGGTGAGGGCCGCGAGCGCGGCCCAGGCGTAGCGGAGTGGAGAGCGCTTCACCCTGGAGAATCTAGCAGACTTCATGGGCCTTCGGCCCAGAAGGGGACGGGGACGGGGACGGGTGAGGCTACTGAGCGCCCGCCATGCGGAGGCCCAGGTACGCCCCGAGGGCCCTCCCGAGGTTCGCGCCGTCGCTTCGGAGCCGGCCGCCGCTCGACGGGTTGCCGAGCGAGGCCCCGGTCGAGGATTGGAGTTGGATCTCGTCGATGACGCCGCCGTCGGGCGTGGTGATACGGACCGTCATCTGCACTTGGCTGTTGCGCGAGAACATGTACGCATAGACGCCGCCCTCGACGAACGGCACCACCGGTTGGATCAAGAACGGCGCTGCGTTTGGGCCCGTCGCGAGCACCACTTGGATACCGTGTTTGCCGGCGACCTCGATGAGCCTGGCGGTGAACTCGTCGTTGATACCGCGCTTGTCCTCGTCGAAGCTGTCTTGTTTCTTCTCGCTCTTCTTCTCCTTGTATTCGGCCTCGGATTTGTTGCCGACTTGGAGGTTGGAAAAATCGATCGGCTTGACCGCGATGGTCTTCTGACCCATGAGCGGGTTCGGGCTCGCCTGCGCGATGATCACCCACCTAGGCCCGCAGCCCATGAGGAGCGAGGCGAACAGGAGCGTAATGATGATTAGGGCGGCGCGTCGGATCATGGTCCCTCCACGTTGGTGTGAAGGGAGCATCATAAGGGCGTTGGATCACGAAGTGGGGTGAAATTGGCGAGCGGTAATCGTGCTCCTACGCACGGCTCGCGCGCGGGGAGATGGATAGAGGGAGCGTGAGGGTGAAGGTCGAGCCCTTGCCGACCTCGCTCACGACCACGACCTCGGCCTCGATCAAGCCCGCGAGCTTCTTGACGAGCGAGAGGCCGATGCCCGCGCCGCCGAAGTCGCGCTGCGGGGAGCCGTCCACCTGGTGGAACTCTTCGAAGATCCGCACAAGCTCCTTGGCCGGGATCCCCACGCCCGTGTCGCGCACCGCGATCGCGACGCGCGCCGAATCGAGCGCTCGCGCCGTGATGCTGACGCTGCCTCCTTCGGGCGTGAACTTCACCGCGTTGGAGACCAGGTTCACGAGGATCTGCACGAGCTTCGCGCGATCGGTGTGGAGCACGGGGAGATCGTCGGGGACGTCGGCCGAGATGGAGATGTCCTTCTTGCCCGCCATCCACCGTCCCGCGACGAGCGCCGCGTCGATCGCCTCCTCGGCGGTCACCTCGCCGACCTTGACGTCGAGCTTGGCGGCCTCCGCGCGCGCGAGCAAAAGGAGCGCGTCGATGAGCCCGAGCAAGTCGTCCGCGCTCTTGCGGATGCCCGCGACGCCCTCGCGCTGCGCGTCGGTGACAGGGCCGTAGATGCCCTCGCCGATGAGCTCGGAGAGGCCCATGATGCCGTGGATCGGCGTGCGCAGCTCGTGCGTGACGTTGGCGATGAACTGGCTCTTGCTCTTGGCCGCGTCGACGAGCTTTTGCGCGTGCTCGGCGAGCCTCCGCTCCTTGTCGCGGAGGCGCTGCACCATGATCCCGATATAGATGCTCGGCAGCACCAAGAGCGCCGCGAACGTGGCGAGCGCCGTGATGAGGTACGGCGTCGTGAGCTTGCCCAGCCGATCGTACGGCGTAGGGAGCAGCGGCAGCGCGCCCACGTGGATGAGCGCGCTCAGCCCGCCGAAGAGCGCGAGCGACGCGACGATGGTCACGATAGTGAGGCCCAAGTTGGTGAGGAGCGCCATCACCGCGGCCTCGATGAAATACATCGGCACGAGCGGGCTCACCGGGCCGCCCGTGAGGTAGATGGCGCCGGTCATCACGAACAGATCGGCGGCGATGTTGAGCGACGCGAACTCGAGGTGAAGCCACCGCGCGCGCAGCGTGATGAGCGAGAGCGTGTTGGTGACGAGCTTGGCGACGACGAGCAGCGCGAAGCCCCGCGAAGGAGGGATGATGCCGTGCTCCGCCGCGTACCACGCGACGAGCCCGAAGAAGATCACCGTGCCGTAGCCGGTCCAGATGCCGACTTGGATCTTGGCGCGGCTCTCCTCACGGCCCATCTCCTCGACGAAGGCCGGATAAAACCGTGATCGCATGAACGTGGTTTGATGGAATCAATCCATCAAGAGCGTGCGGATCTGCTTGACGAGCTCGCTCATCATGAACGGCTTGGTGAAATAGCCCTGCGCGTGGAGGTCGGTCGAGGCGTAGTCGCGCGCGTGCGCGTCGCGGCAAACGGCGCTGATCAAGATCACCGGCACGTCGCGCGTCTCGGGGAGGCGCTTGACCTCGAAGCACACTTCGAAGCCGTTTTTACGGGGCAGCGCGACGTCGCACACCACGAGATCCGGGCGCGTCCGCGCGGCCTGCGTGAGCCCGTCGAGCCCGTTGGCCGCCGAGGTGACGGAGAAGCCGTTTGCGGTGAGGTAGTCCACGAGCATCTTCCGGCCGATCGGATCGTCCTCGACCACCAAGATGTGTTTCTGCATGCAATCGACGATAAGAGGAGCGCGCCGGGGCAACAAGGCTTATTACGGCATGCAACGCTCGATTTCGTCCACATATCCGGCCTTCATCGCACACTCGACCTCATCTTTGGTCAGCTCGCGCGCGCACCTCACGGCATCTCGTGAGGCAGGATCCACGCGGACCTCCGCGGGGACACGCTCGCGCGATCGCGCCTCCAACTCGGTCCATCGCGCGATGAGCTCGGCGCAGCGCTCCGCGGTGGGGCGCGCCGCGAACCTGCGCGCGAAGGGCCTCGCCGCGACGAACGCGCCGAGCGCGCCGAGGATCGCGAGCGTCGCGAGCATCTCACGAGACTTCGCGGGGGGGATCATGTCAGAGGCAGCGGTCCGCCTGCTCAGGGGTCTGCGCTTTGCGGAGGCACGTGAGCGCGCTCTTGGTGATGGGCTTGCCCAAACACCGCGCCATGAACTTGTCGCCTTCGGTGGCGCGCGCGGCCTTGGTCCGCTCCTCGATGAGCTTCGCGTCGGTGATGTTCTTGCGGCGCAGCTCGATCTCGACGTTCTTCGCGAAGAGCTCCTCGCACTCCTCGCGCGAGGCCGGGTGCCAGCACCCGGAGAGCGAGACGGAGGACAACGACACGAGCGACACGAGGGACACGGCGCGGGCGATTCGCATGAGCATCGGAGGAGACCTCTCGTGCTCTACGAGCGCTCTTGGGAGAGCGCAACGACAATTACGACGAAATCTAGACATGCGTGCAGCGGGTGATACGCTGGATCATCTTGCGAAGATCCCACGAGCCGCAGCGATCCACGCCCAAACGGAGGAGCTCCTCCGCGGCGGTGGATCGCGCTGCGCAGCGGGACAAGAGGAGCCCCCGCCCGTCAAAGCGCCCTTCGACGTTGAGCGCGTTGAGCCCCGAGGAGATGCTCGATCGCGCGATGAAGGCCAAGACGGCGCGCGCGCGCGGGACGTGGGCGAGGCGCGGGCTCGCGGCGCGATCGTCGCTCGACAAAACCACGCACGCGATGCTCCTCCGCCAGCTCTACCTCGCGCACTTCGAAGAGGGACGCTTCGCAGAGGCGGCCGCGATCGCCGAGCAGCACATCGCGCTCGAGGTCCTGCCCGACGTCGCCCACCAAGACGCCGCGCGCGCCAAGCTCGCGCTCGGCGACGTCGACGGCGCCGCAGGCCACCTGCGCCTCGCCGCGCGGGTGAGCCCCGCCGCGCGGAGGGCCTTTCACTGGTGGACGCTCGGGAGCCTTTATTTCGTGGCCAAACGCTATCGTGACGCCAAAGGCGCGATGGAGCGGGCGGCGCGCTGGGGGACCACCGACAAGCCGCTTTATCAAGGGCATCTCGCGTTGATCCGCTGCGCGGGCGGAGAGCGGGTGCCCGACGTGGAGGCGCTGCTCTCCGACCTCGAAGCCGCGCCGTCCGGGCAGGGATATGGCCGCTTCGTGCTCGGCCAACTCGCGTATTACGCAGGTCGCCCCGACGAGGCCAAGCGCCATCTCGAAGCGTTCGTCGCGCGCTCCACCGCCGGCCGCGCCGCGCTCGCGACGGCGCTCTCCGGCGAGATCGCCCTCGCGCGCGAGACGCTCACCAAGCTGGGACAAGACCTGTAGCGCGGCGATTGCGCCGAAGATGCATCGTTTGCGCAATGCCCCGTTTGAAGCAGTGCTTTTCGCTCTTTTTACCAACGAGACGTGATTGGCACGCGGCTCTCATGGAGCCGCGCCGCTCAGCCATCGTGCCCTGGTCCGAGGGGGCCCGAGCCGTTTCGTTTCAGGAGCCTTCATGGGCACGAGGGACACCCGCTGCCATCAAATCCTGGACGCCGCGCCCGAGGCGCTCGTCGTGCTCGATCGACAAGGGTTGATCGCGATCGTCAACCAGGCCGCGGTGCGGATGTTCGGATATACGCGCGAGGAGCTCTTGGGCAGCCCGATCGAGCTGCTCGTCCCGGAGCGGCTCCGCGAGGCGCACGAGGGGTCGAGGGCTCACTACACGAAGAGCCCGAAGGCGCGGCCCATGGGCGCGGATCTCCAGCTCTTCGCGCGGCGGCGCGATGGGGTCGAGATCCCGGTCGAGGTCGCGCTCTCACCGCTCCAAGACGACGACGGCGCGTTCGTCGCGGCGACCATCGTCGACGTCACCGAGCGCTTTCGGACCTCGCTCGCGAACGAGTGGCTCGCCGCCATCGTGGGCTCCTCCGACGACGCCATCATCGGCAGGACGCTCGACGGCCGCATCACGAGCTGGAACCCCGCGGCCGAGCGGATCTTCGGGTATTCGGCGTCCGAGGTGATCGGGCAGCCGATCCGCATCTTGTACCCGCCCGGGCGCGAAGATGAAGAGCACGCGATCTTCGAGCGGCTCACGCGCGGCGAGCGGATCGAGGCCTTCGAGACCGAGCGGCGCCACAAGGACGGTCGCGTCATCCACGTGTCGGCCACCATCTCGCCGATCCGCGACGCGAGCGGGCGCATCGTGGGCGCGTCCAAGATCGCGTGCGACATCACCGGGCGAAAGGTCGCGCAGGCCGCCGCCGCGCAGGCCGACGCGAGGCTCCGCGAGGCGGTCGAGATCGTCGAGGACGCGTTCGCGATCACCGATCGAACCGGCCGGATCGTGATGCACAACAGCGCGTATCGCGCGTTCTTCCCCGAGTTGAAGGGGCCGCTGGTAGGGCGCGACGTCAGGGACCTCATGCGCGAGGTGATGTCGCGAATGACGTTCTCGTCCGAGGACGAGAGGCGGAGCCTGGTCGCGGTCGTGGAGGACTTTGCTCCGCCGCGGGCGACCTTCGACATGAGGGTCGATGGCCGTTTCTTCCGGGTGACGCGGCACCACCTGCCGAGCGGAGGGATGGTCGCCGTGCTCGTCGATCGGACCGAGGACATCCTGCGCGAGGAGGAGCTCCGCAAGGCGAGCAACGCGAAGAGCGAATTCCTCGCGTCGATGAGCCACGAGCTGCGCACGCCGCTGAACGCCATCTTGGGCTTCGCGCAGCTCCTCCAGCGCGATCGGCGCACGCCGCTCAACGACCGCCAGCGCGCGATGGTCGATCAGGTGCTGAAGGGCGGCGAGCATCTCCTCAAGCTCATCGACGAGGTCCTCGATTTGGCGCGGATCGAGGCCGGCCGTGTGGAGATCTCGCCCGAGCCGGTGAGCCTCGCGAGCGTGCTCGATCACGTGAAGGTGACGCTCGGGCCGCTCGCGGCGCGCGCCGAGATCGCGCTCACGATCGACGCGCTCCCCGAGGGGCTTCCCGCGGTGCTCGCGGACCGCGTTCGCTTTGGTCAGGTGTTGATCAACTTCGGCTCGAACGCGCTCAAATACGGTAAGCGCGGCGGGCACGTCGTGTTCTCGGTCACGTGCCCTTCACGCGAGACGGTGAGGGTGACCGTCACCGACGACGGGATCGGCATCGCCGAGGAGAAACAAGCGAAGATCTTTCAGCCTTTTCATCGGGCGGGGCAGGAGACAGGCCCCATCGAGGGCACAGGCATCGGCCTCGTCATCACGAAGCGGCTCGCCACGCTCATGGGAGGCAGCGTCGGGTTCACGAGCGAGCTCGGCAAAGGCTCCTCGTTCTGGATCGATTTGCCCGCGGCGATCGACGGCTCGGCCGCGGAGCGGAAGCTCGCGCCGATCGCCCTCGAATCCCCCCTCTCGAAGCCCGGCGGCAAGCGCTACACGGTGCTCTACATCGAGGACAACCCCGCGAACATCGCGTTCATGGAGGCGCTCGTCGGCGAGCTCGACAGGATTCAGCTCGTCACCGCGCCGAACGCCGAGATCGGGATCGCCCTCGCGATCGAGCGCACGCCCGACGTCATCATTTTGGACATCAATTTGCCGGGGATGAACGGCATCGAGGCGCGGAACGAGCTCGGTCGCAGGCGCGAGACCGCCGCGCTACCCGTCATCGCGTTGAGCGCGGCGGCCATGAAAGAGGACCTGAAGCGCGCGGAGGAGGCAGGGTTTTATCGCTACCTCAAGAAGCCGGTGCGCGTGGACGAGCTGCTCGCCGCGCTCGAAGAGCTGCTCTTGCCGGCGAACTGAGCGTCACTCTTCGCTGTGAGCGGCCCTCGCGGTCGCCTCAGGCTTTTGCAGCCTGTTTCTCCGGCGGCGTGCCCAGCGCGATTTTCTTGGGCTGGACTTCGGGCCTTTTGGGGACCACGACAGTGAGGACCCCGTCTTTCAGCTCCGCTTTGGTCGCGTCGGCGTCCGCGCCGTGCGGGAGCGTGAACGACCGCGTGAAGCTGCCCCAAGAGCGCTCGCACGCAAAATACGTCTCCTTCTCTTCGCGCTTCTCCTCCTCGCGTTTGCCCGCGATGGTGAGCCGATTGCCCGTGAGCTGGATCTCAACGTCCTTCTCGTTGAAGCCCGGGAGGTCGGCCTTGAACACGTACCCCTCGGGCGTCTCCTTCACGTCGACGTCGGGCATGAACATGGGCTTTGCCCTGTCGGGCCCGGCGATTGGGGAGAGCTCACGGAACGGATCCCACCTCATCAGCTCGCGCATCATGCGGAGCGGGTCCCACTCCACCACCGGCTGCGCTTTTTGTTGCTCGCGACGGATGATATTCATGGCGTACCTCCTCGGGCCTCTCGCCGGGAGATAGGCACCTTCCGGCTCACCCGTCTCCGGTGTGCCCGGCATCTCTCATGCCAAAAGCATGTTCATGAGAAATGCGCTGTCAATCGCGCGGGGCAGGCTTTGAGCGTGCATTGGATTCGTCCAATGCTGCATCACGTGCGTTGAGGGATTGACCTTGTTTTGCCCCACGCGATCTCCGTGCGCGGGGCCGCGCTCCGTGCGCTGAGGATAGGCTCTTAACGGCGGCGGTAGGTGCGGTAGCGGTACGTGCGGTAACGATAGCCGTGGCGCGTGTACCAGCGGCGGTATTGCGGGCGGTACGTGTGGTAATTGCGGACGAGCACGTTGTAGTGCACGTACGTTTGGGGCACGTACATCACGACGCCGTCGTTGTAGTAATACGGGCGGCCGTAGTCGTCGTAATAGACCACGTAGCCCTCGTAAGACGCGGGCGCGTAGCCGTCGACCACGGTCGTGCTCGGGTCTTCGGCCTCTACCATGCAACCCGCCGCGAGCGGCGCACAGGCGAGGACCATGGTGACCAGGGCAGCGCGAAGGATGGTGGATACGTTCATGTCGGGCTCTCCAGGGTGATTTGCGCGAGCCTAGCACCCTCGTACGACCGTGTCTCTACGCAATGTCGCCGTTTTTTTGCCTTAGATCTCGAAGGCCATCGCCTCCAAACGGGCTTGCTCACGCACGCGGATGATCTCGGCGACGTGCGCCGCCATGCTGCCTTCGATGCGATCGCGCGCGAGCTCGACGCGCGACGCGAGGAGAGGCTTGGCGCTCTCGAGCTGCTCTTCGAGGCTCCGCGCGAGCTCGGCGAGGCGCTTATCGAGGTCGGCGAGGGCCTTGTCGGTCTCGGCCACGCACTCGACGACCATCTGCCCATACGCGCGCTCGAGCTCGTCGGCGAGGCCCGAAGGCAAGATGGGCGCGAACGCCTGCGCGTAGAGCGTGGCGCTCCGCCAGAGCGCGTGGGCTTGGTTCGGATCGGGCTGCTCGCGCCGGAGGTCGCCCACCGCGAGCTCCAGGTATTGCCAAGCGGCGCGGTATTGCGCGAGCCGGCGCTGATATTCCATCTCCTCGGGGCGAGGCCAGACGTAGTGCCAAAACGAGTGCTTGTGCGTGGTCGCGGCGTCGGCGAGCTCGCCGCGCGACTCGGGCAGCTTGAGGAACAGACCGTCGGCGATGCTCTTCGCGGGCTCCAAGAGCGTGGGCCCCGCGATGCGTCGCCGCAGCTCGTGCCCCACGTGATCGACGAGCGTCTCGGCGTGGCGGCGCGCGATCGTGACCGCGTTGTCGAGGCTCTCGCCGTACTCACGTCCCCACGCGGCGAGCTCGCGCACGTGCCGTTTTTGGATGCCCTCGATCGCGTCGCGCTCGCCCTCGCGCAGCGCGCGGAGGCGCCGCATGTTGACCTGATAACGGCGCCGGACCGAGAAGAACAAGACGAGGTAGATGGAGCCGTACGCCGCGAGCCACGTGACGAAGCCGAGCCCGGTCGCGAGATGCTCCTCCCAAAAGCCGGGCGGCGGGGCCGGCGGCGCGTGCGATCCGCGGAGCGTGAGGGGGAACAGATAGCCTTGGATCAGCGCGGTGATCGCGGCCCGCGCGCCGAAGATCAGATCGATCGCGACGACCGCGACGACGAGCAGCGCGAGCGAGAGCCGGCGCACCAAGACCGACGTGGGAAGGTGCGGGTTCTGCGACATGAGCGCGACGTGCTGCGCGCTGTAGACCACGTCGGCCGCGCCCGAGAAGAACACGAGCGCGCGGCGCAAGAGGCCGTAGCGCGATCGCACCGACAGCTCGTAGAGCCGCGCGGGCGGCGGCCTCGGCGCGGGCAGGCTCACGGGCTCCACGTCGAGCGACACGACGAACGCCTCTTTGTCGCCGCGCTTGGTCAACCTCCGCACGTAGAGCACGTCGATCGAGGAGCCCGGCGAGGCGCGGCCCGAGAGCGCTTTGCCCAAATACTCTTCGATCGATCCGCGGTCCTTGCGGAGATCGCGGCGCACGCGATCGAGGCCCTCTTCGACGCGCCGGATGAACGTGGACGGCCCGTTGATCTCGGCGCCGAGCGCGTTCGACCACGCCGTGCGCGCGTGCTCCTCCCACGCCTTTTGCCCTGCCTCGTTGCCCTCGCGGAGGAGGCGGATGCCGTCGTCGACGATGGCGCGCTGGATCCTGCGGTATTGGACGAGCCAAAAGACTTTGTGCGTGAAGAAGATCGCCGCGACGATGGACGCACCGTAAAAGAGGGCTCCGGCGATGGAGAGGACGATATCCATACGCGCCGCGGGTCAACGCCCCTTGTAGCGCGGAGCCCTCTTCTCGGCGAACGCCGTCATGGCCTCCATCAAGTCTTCGGAGGCGAGGAACGCCGCGTTGTACGCTGCGACGTACGCGAGCCCGTCGGCCACGGTCTTCCCCTCGCCGTAGCGGAGCACGTCTTTGACCCCGCGCACCGTGAGCGGCGCGTTCTGCGCGATCTCGCGCGCGAGCGCGAGCGCGCCGGCGCGGAGGCCGTCGCGATCGGGGAAGACCTGCGTCACGAGGCCGATCGCGAGGGCGCGCGCGGCGTCGATGTCCTTGCCGGTGAACGCGAGCTCGCGCGTGTGACCTTGCCCGATGATGGCGGGCAGGCGCTGGAGGCTCCCGAGATCGGCGACGATCGCGATCTTGGTCTCGCGCAGCGAGAACGTCGCGTCCGCGGAGGCGACGCGCAGATCGCACGCCGCCGCGAGGTCGAGCCCGCCGCCGATGCAGCGGCCGTGCACCTCGGCGATGACCGGGACGGGCATCGCGGCGATCGCGTTGAACGCGCCTTGGAGCTTGCGAATGAGCGCGAGCAGCCCCGCGCGCGTCGACGCGCCCCCGCCCGTGAACGCGGGCCCCCACGCCGCGGAGGCGGCCATCAGATCGAGCCCGTGGCTGAAGGCCTTGGCCTCCGAGCGGACGATCACCGCGCGCACCTCGGCGTCCTCGGCGAGCCGCGCGAACGTCTCTTCGATTTCGGCGAAGAACGCGGGCGGCATGGTGGGGAGGAGCAGCGAGACGACAGCGATGTCGTCGCTCTTTTGGACGCTCAAGGTCTCGGTCATGACCGCTCGCTTACCATGATTTCGCGTCGCCTGGCCCGATTCAGCCGAAGAAGCCCCCAACCCTTCCTCTTTAGCGCCTTTGCGTCGTTGCGTCTTTGCGTCCAAAAATCCGGGCCGCTTGCGCTGGGGGCGAAAGCAGAGCGCGCACATGCGCGCCTCTCGATGGCGTGATCCCGAGGTTGATCGCGGCTCCATCGAGGCGGTATGTTCGCCCCCGATGCCTAAGCTATTTCCGGTCGGCATGTCGGATTTCCGCGCGTCGCGCGAGCAGCGGATGGAGCACGTCGACAAGTCCGTGGTCGTACGTGATTTGCTCGACACGGGGGCGCCCGTGGTGATGCTCCCGCGGCCCCGAAGGTTCGGTAAGACGTCGGCGCTGTCGATGCTCCGTTGCTTCTTCGAGCGCAGGCCCGAAGATTTGTCGGAGCTGTTTCGAGACCTCGCGATCATCCGCTCGGGCGCGCGGTATTGGAAGCACTTCCAGAGCTATCCGGTGGTGTATTTGGGCTTCAAGGACGTGCGCGCGGCGCGCTGGGAGGACGCGTTCGCCGCCATCCGCGGCGTGCTCGCAGGCGCGTTCGGCGAGCACCGTGGGCTCCTCGCGACGGGCGCGCTCGACGATCGCGAGACGCGGAGCTTCCGCGCGATGCTCGCCGAGACGGCGGAGCCCGCGCTCTACGAGACAGCGCTCCTCGACCTGACGCGCGCGCTCTACAAGGTCCATGGTCAAAAGGCGGTGGTGCTCATCGACGACTACGACGAGCCGCTGCTCTCGGCGTACGTGGGTGGTTATCTGCCCCAAGCCACCTCGTTCCTCCGCAATTTCTTCGGCACCGGGCTCAAGGACAATCACAACATCTTCAAGGCGGTGCTCACGGGCGTCTTGCGCCTCACCGGGGTGAGCCTCTTTTCGAGCTTGAACAACATCGATATTTACACGGTGTTCGACAAGCGCTTCTCGATGGGGTTCGGCTTCACCGAAGAGGAGATGAAGGGGCTCTTGGAGAGCGCGGGCAAGCTCCCCGACCTCGACGTGCTGCGCGCGACCTACGGCGGTTATCGGGCCGGCGAGGAGCTGCTCTATAACCCTTGGTCGGTGCTCAACTATCTGAACCGTCCGGGCGAGCCCGCCAAAGGGTATTGGGTCGCGGCCAACTCCCACGATTGGGCGCGCGTCACGCTCGCGCACCGGGCGAGCGAGCTCCAGGCCGAGATCCACGCGCTCGTGGAGGGCCACAGCATCGAGCTTTATGTGAACCCCGACCTCGCCCCGGGCGATTGGGACGGCGATCTCGACGCGCTCCTCGGGCTCCTCGTGATGTGCGGTTATCTCACCGCGCACCCCGCGCCGAGCGGCGCCGAGGGCATGTATCGCCTCTCCATCCCCAACCGTGAGGTCAAGGCCGTCTTCGCGTCGGCGCTGCGCGACGTCGGGCGCCGCGCCGCGCGGTGATCGTCCCGTGAACAGCCTCCCATGAACAGCGACGAGCTCGGTCAAGCGGCGACGATCCGGCAAATCGAGCGAGATCCCGATCTCGCGACGACGCTCATCAAGGCTCCCCGCGAGACCATCCTCCCCAAAGTCGCCTTGGCGAAGGCGGGGGAGGCGGCGCTCGACGCGCTCAAGGCGCACAGCGCCTCTCCGAGCCTCCGCTTCGAGCTCCACAAGACGCTCGGCGAAGGCGGGATGGGCGTCGTGCATTTGGGCACGCAGGTGGCCATCGGCCGGCACGTGGCCGTCAAGACGCTCCGCGCGGGCAAGGGCGATCTCGACGCGACGCTGCGGATCCTGCGCGAAGCCTGGGTCACCGGATCGCTCGAGCACCCGAACGTGGTGCCCGTCTACGACGTGGGCGTCGACGCGTCGGGCGCGCCGATGATCGTGATGAAGCGGATTGAAGGGCGGGAGTGGGCCGGCCTCATCCACGCTCCGGCCGAGATCGCATTGCGCTTCTCGGCGTTCGATCCGCTGGAGTGGAACCTCCGTATCTTGATCTCCGCGTGCAGGGCCGTTCACTTCGCCCACGACAAAGGCATCTTGCACCGCGATTTGAAGCCCGAGAACGTGATGGTCGGCGCCTTCGGCGAGGTGTACGTGCTCGATTGGGGCATCGCCGTGAGCCTGCGCGACGATTCGAGCGGTCGATTGCCGCTCGCGGCCGACGTCACCGAGGTGGCCGGGACCCCGTGTTACATGGCCCCCGAGATGTTGAACGCGAGCGGCGAGGAGCTCTCGCCGAGGACCGACGTGTACCTGCTCGGCGCCATCCTTTACGAGATCTTCGCGGGCAAGCCGCCGCACGAGGGCGCGACGCTGCAAGCCATGGTGGCGAGCATCGTGCTTTCGAACCCTGCTTATCCCGAGGGGTTCCCCGCCGAGGTCAAAGGCATCTGCGAGCGGGCGATGGCGCGCGAGCCGAAGGATCGGTACGCGAGCGCGGACGCGCTGCGCGCGGCGGTCGAAGGGTATTTGGAGCACCGCGGCTCGAACAAGCTCGCGTGGGGGGCGCGGCAGAGCCTCGCGCGGCTCACCGAGGTCATCAAGAATGAGCCCGCGGGCGAGGACCGCACGCTCGCGGTCTTCAACCTGCTCGGCGAGTGTCGGTTCGGCTTCCGCGCGGCGCTCGCGGCGTGGCCCGGCAACGAGGCCGCGCGGAGGGGGCTCGACGCGGCGCTCGTGGCCGTGATTGAGCACGAGCTCGGCGAGGGCGACGCGAGCGCCGCGGCGTCGTTGCTCCGCGAGGTCAAGGCGCCTCCCGGCGATTTGCCCGCGCGGGTCGAGGCCGCGAACAAGGCCCGTTTGGAGCAGGAGGAGCGGCTCCGCAAGCTCGAACGCGATTATGACCCCACGGTGGGGACGCGGACACGCACGTTCCTTGGGACGGTGTTCGGCGTGCTCTGGACGATGATGCCGCTCCTCGCGTGGCTCGTCGAGGTGCGCGGTTATCCGGCGACGCACCTCTCGGCGACGCTCACCTCGCTCGGGTTTTTGGCGCTCGGGCTCGTCGCCTTCGTGTGGGCGCGCGAGACGATGACCAAGACGCAGCTCAATTTGAAGCTCGCGAAGACGCTCGGGTATCACTTGGGCCTTCAAGCCATCTTGGGCGCGGGCGCGTGGATCAGCGGGCTCACCATCGCGCAGAGCCAAACGCTCTATGTGTTCTCGTGGGCGCTCTCGCTCACGCTGCTCTCGATTTGGGTCGAGCGGCGGTTCGCGATCTCGGCCGTCGTCGCGACGACCGCCTTCCTCGTGATCGCGTGGAAGCCATGGCTCTTGTACGGGGCGATGGCGGTGAACAACGTGGTCTTCACCTTCGTGCTCGTGCGGGTGTGGTTCCCGCCGGACGATCTCGTGAAGATCCGCGCGCGGCGCGAGGAGCTGCGAAGGCGGGCCCGGCGCTTCCTCGAAGACGTGGACCAGAGGACACGAATCGGCGGGAGCGGGGATTCGTAGAGGATCACCAGACATCGCCCTGGTTCAAACGGCCTTGGCGGCGCAGCTCCTCGGCGACGAACGGGGACTCTTCCTTGAGGACCCTGAGCGAGATATCACGGCTCCAATAGCGCGCTGCGTCCTTTTGGCGCTCGGACCAGAAGTCGTTCAATCGGAGGCGATCGATCGTCTCCTGAATCCGGCGCTTCACCTTCGGTGGGAGGTTTTTTTGGGGGATGACCTGAAAGAAGGGGAGCTTGAGCTGAAACCAGCCTGGCTGGACCTCGAACGGATCCAGAACGGTCCCAAAGTCGTTCTTCCGCGCGTTCAGATTCGCGCTGCACAGCCGATAATTGGACCAGAGGTAGACCTTGCGCCAGTCGCGTGACTTCGCGGCGAAATGATCAGCGGAGCGCGCCCCCGTCACGGGGTGGATTCGAAAGCACGAATAAGCGCAGATCTCATGGTAAGCGGCCATGAGATCGTCGAGGACTTCGGTCCAATAAGGGGGAAATTGGTCGGCCGGGATATCTCGCTCCCGAACCGCGATCTTCGAGAAGGCTTTGCCGGAGGTGCGCTTGTAGGGCGGAGGCTTCCCCACCATCTCTGCGATCGCGCGGAGACCGGGCTTGCGGACCTTCTCGTCGAACCCCTTGGGCTTAGGGGCCTTCGTGACATGGATCACGTGGAACCCCCGCGCTTTCGAGGCTTTTCGTGCTTACTCCTGAACTCCGTCCACAGGACCCAAAACCGATCGATGTCGCTGAGCGATGCTTGGAGGAGCCGGTGCACACGTTCGATGTCCTTCGTTGAAGGAGATGATTGCCTGGCGAGCGCGAGGGCCTCTCGGATCGCGGTCTCTGCCTCCAATGAGCGCGCCTCCTTCAAATCGAAGGCGTCGCTCCGGAGCCAGTCGGAGACATCGCCGTGCCGAATGAAGGCGCGAGAACGAAGCTCGACACGGCGCTCATCTCCATTTCGCGTCAGGTCGAAATCGAGCCACGCATCACGATCAGCATCGAAGATGGGCTCCAACGACGCGAGCACCAGCGGTGAATGGGTGGCCGTGATGATCTGCGTCTCGGCTCCCTCGCGGAACAGCTCGCCCGCGGCGCGCAGGGCAGCGGGGAGGATCGCGCGCTGCCAGCGCGGGTGCAGGTGCGTCTCGGGCTCATCAAACAGGAACGTGAGGCGGCGCTCGGGCTCGCCGAGCTGTTGCAGCTCCACCTCGGCTTTGTGCTCACGAAAGGCCCACACGAGGAGATAAGCGACCGCGAGCACGCGCCGCACGCCCGCGGAGGCCAGCGCCACGGGGACCTCCTGCCCGTTCATACGAATGGTCGGCCGGTCGCGGCCTTCACCTACGAAGACGCGCCTCGGCTCTCCGGGCTCGATGGGCTCGTCCGGCGCAGAGAGCGACAAGAGCGCGGCCTTCAGCCATTCGAACTCGGGGGCTCGCGCGCGCTGCCAGCCAACCCAATCGCGGTCGAGCCCCTCGCACGCCCTCTTGCCAAAATAGTCGAGGCCATTCCACACTTCGAATTTATCGAAGTTGTACGCGCTGGGATCTCGGAGGCCCTTCGCCATTTCGAGCGGGTTGCGGACAGGATCCCAGACCGAAAAACCGCCGTCCACCCGTGCATAAATCACGATTCCGCGGGCGGGCGGCGACCGCCTGTCCACCGGCCAAGTCTGTGTATCGAAATGAAACCCGGAGCGGGCGACCGGGGCGTCCTTCATCTTGCCCCGCAAGGCATAAGAGATGGCCGCTGCCTTGGTATTTCGCGTCGGGATGGCGCGCGTGCCCGCCCACGTCCGCGTCAGCGCCCACCACGCGACGTCGAGGAGGAAGCTCTTGCCCAGGCCGTTGTCGCCGGTGATGACGTTGATTCGCGGAGCAAAGTCCGCGCGCATCTTGTCCGCGGGGCCGACCCCCGCGAGCTGGATCCACTTCAGCATGGGTTCACTCGACGGCTCCGCGATCCCTTGAACACTAGGTTGGAGCGCCGCGCCTTGTCAATCATCAATCCTCGCCCCCCAGGCGCGTTTACCGGCCCAACAAGCTGCCTTTGGCGAGGGCCCTGCCGCCCACGAGCTCGGCCGCGCCGAGCACCTTGCGGCCCTCGACCTGCCCTTTGTGGATCATCAACGTGCCTGTGCCACAGGCCACCTCGATGCCCTGTTTGCCCGCGGCGATCACCTCCCCAGGCGCGCCGCACGACGAGGCCGCTTCGCCGTCACGCCCCCTCCGAGCCTCGATGATCTTGAAGGTCTTGCCGGCGAGCGACGTAAAGGCGCCCGGCCACGACGTCATCCCGCGGACGTGGTTATAGACGTCGCCGGCCGCTTTTTCCCAGGGGATCCGGCCATCTTCTTTGTTCAAGATGGGAGCCATGGTCGCCGCGTCGTGGTCCTGCGGAACGGCCGAGAGCTCGCCGGCGAGCGCGCGCGGCACATCGCTCTTGACCACCTGGGCGGCGAGCGCGCCCAGCGTGATCGCCACGTCGTCGGCGGTCACGTCGGGCCCAATCGGGGTGCGATGGGTCGAATACACAGGGCCCGTGTCCATGCCCTCATCCATCTGCATGAGCGCGATGCCCGTCTCGGTCTCGCCGCGGACGATGGACCACGTGATGGGCGCGGCGCCGCGGTAACGCGGCAAAATCGAGGCGTGCAGGTTCAAACAACCATGCTTGGGCGCGTCCAAGATGGCCTTGGGCAAGATGCGGCCATACGCGATCACGAGCGCGAAATCGGCCCTTTGCTCGGTGACCCACGCGAGGAATTCCGGCGTTCGGATCTTCACCGGCTGCGCCACGGCGAGGCCCATGGCGAGCGCCCTCTCTTTGACGGGAGGCGCGCTCGTCTGAAGGCCCCTCCCAGAGGGCTTGTCGGGCTGGCAGACCACCGCCGCGACCTCGGCCACCTCGGCGAGCGCTTCGAGCGAAGGGACGGCGATCGCGGGCGTGCCGAAGAAGATCGCGCGCATGACGGGCTACTTCTTGTCCTTCTTGTCTTTGTCCTTCTTGTCTTTGTCCTTGTCTTTATCCTTCTTGTCTTTGTCCTTCTCTTTGTCCTTGTCGCCGGCGCCGCCCTCGGGGCCCGCGTCGGGCGTCTCGCCGACCGAGAGCAGCTCGACCTCGAAGACCAAGGTGGCTTTGCCGGGGATCTTGGCAGACCCCTTGTCGCCGTAACCGAGCTTCGAAGGGATGGTGAGCTTGCGCTTGCCGCCCACCTTCATGCCCACGACGCCCCGGTCCCAACCCTTGATGACAGAGCCTTTGCCGATGACGAACTCAAAGGGCTTTTTGCCGGGCCCGACGGAGGTGTCGAACATGAAGTTGGTCTTGAGCAGGCGACCCGTGTAATTCACCTTCACTTTGTCGCCCTCTTTGGCCTCGGCGCCGGTGCCTTGCACGAGGTCCTCGCTGATGAGGTCCGGCGGCTCCGGCTTCTCGGGCTCTGCCGGGGCGGAGGCGCGCGCCTCGGGCGCGGGCTCGGGGACCTTCTCGCTGCACCCCACAAGACAAAGGCCGAGAACGACCAAAAACGCGACCGCGATCGTCTTCATGAAGTGCTGCTTAGAACAGGGGACCGCGCACAAGCAAGCGAGTTTATGGGTAGTGTAGGGCCCTCGTGGTCCCTCCCTCGTTCACAGCGCTCGCGGTCGCCGCGCGCCGCGCCAACGCGGTGGGGGTCGTGCGCCTCACGCTCCAAGACGACGGGCTCGCGCTCGAGCTGACGCGCACAGGAGGCTTTACGCCGGGCTTCGCGCTCGCGTCGATCGCCGAGCCCGCGCGCATCGTGGTGCCGTACAGCGCCGTCCGCGGGCTCGTGCGCGAGCGCGCCCTGCTCCACCTCGCGATCGATCCCCGCGCGGCGACGCCGCACAACCGCTTCGCGCTCGCGTGCTTCTCGAAGGACGCCGATCCGCTCGCGCCCTTCGCGTCGCTCCGGCCCCTTCATTGGCGCTCGATCGCGCGCGCGGCGAGCTTCGCGCTGCCCCTGCCGATCGCGCTCGCGACCGCGCTCCTCCCGCCCGATCGGCTCGCGGCGGGCGTGATCGGCCGCGCCGCGATCGCGCTCGTCGCGGGCCTCGCCGCGATCGCGGTCTCCCGCGCGATCGCCGAGGTCGTGACGTGGGGCGGCCCGCGCGCGAACGAAGCGCGCGACGCCTTCGAAGCGCTGCTCGCCGTGCGGCTCGGCCTCGCGCCCGCGCGATCCGCCGCGTGGGAGGAGCGCATGATCCCGCCCGCCGCGGCCGGCGATCGCGGCGCGTCGCTCCTGCCCATCGCGGGCGTGGCGCTCGGCGCGGTGATCGTGATCGCGCTCTTCGGGCTTGGAAAGAGCTTGATCGTGCCGCGCACGCCGCCGCCGTCGATCGAGGTCGCGCGGGCGGTGCGAGGCGTGGGCGCCGCCGCGCGGAAGCGCGCGGATCTCGCGCCGATCGTCGAAGAGCGGCCGCCGGCACCGCCGCGCTGCGTGTGCGACCGCGCGAGCTCGCCGCTCTGGAAAGAAGGGCCCTCGTCGCTCTCGGTGCTCTTCACCGAGCGCGACAGCGACGCGCCCGCCGGCAAAACGCCGCCCCCCGCGGTGACCCGCGGCGGGCGGCCCGAGATGCGCTTCGACGTGTACGCCGTCAACAACGCGGCCGCGCCCAAACACGACGTCCGCGTGACGCTCACGTTCGCGCGGCGAAACAAGCGCGGCGCGCGCGTCGGCGCCGTCGATCGAGGGCTCTTTTGGGGCGGCGCGCTCGCGCCCGGAGCCGCGGTCAAATGGCGCGTGCGCGCGCCCGGCACCGAGGTGCGCGTCGACGTCGCCTACACGGATCGCGGCAAAGAGCGCGTGCTCGGCACCAAACGCGAGACGCTCGCCGACGCCGGGCTCGGCCCCGCGCCCGCGGACGCGTTCGCCGATCTCGCGTCGCGCCTCTCGCCGCTCCGCGCGCACGCGGCGTTGATGCTGGCGTACGCGCGCGATCCCCGCGCGCTCACCTTCGCGAGCGAGCTCTCGGCCGACAAGCCGAGCGAGGCGCTCGCCGCGGATCTCAAGGCGATCGTGCGCGCGTCGCAGCCGGTGTTCGCGTGCGACGTCGCGCGGCGCGGGGGCGAGCTCACCGCGTGCGTGCAGAACGAGACGACGCGGATCAAGACCGGGCTCTCGCTGCGCCTCCTGCCCTCAGGGACGACGCTGCCGCTCCCCGTCGCGATCCCCGTTCACGACGGCGTCCGCGTCGCGATCCCGATCGACGACGCGGACGTCGACGAGATCGAGGTCAACGAGCCGGCGAAGGATCCATGACGGCGCGGCCGCGCACGTACGCCGCGCGCACGACGCCCGCGTCACCGAAGGCGATCTGCGCGAGCGTTTGGCGCGATCCCTCGACGTAAGGCGGCAGCTCGATCACCAAAAAGTCAGCGTCTTTGCCGGCGGTGAGGCTGCCCGTGACCGCGTCGAGGCCGAGCGCGCGCGCGCCGCCGAGCGTCGCGAGCGTGAACAGATCCGAGGGCTCGGCGCGCGCCCCGACGCAGAGCGCGTTGTCGTGCGCGTACGCGATCGCGCGGCGCATGTCGAAGCTCCGGCCCGCGGCCACGTCGCTGCCGAGCCCCACGGCGATCCCGCGGAGGAGTGCGTCGCGGAGCCTCATGCGCCCGCTCCCCAAGAAGAAGTTCGAGTCCGGGCAGTGCGCGACGGTCGCGCCGCGCTCGCGCACGAGATCCCACTCGCGCGGCGAGACGTGGATCGCGTGCGCGAGCACCGTCCTCGGGCCGAGCAGGCCGACCGCGTCGTAGACGCCCACGTAGTGCTCGGCGTACGGGTGCGCCGCGAGCGTCGCCTCGCCCTCGTCGACGTTCTCGGAGACGTGCGTCTGCACCACGAGCCCGCGATCGTGCGCGAAGCGCGCGGCGTCCTCCATCAAGCCGCGCGAGCACGAGAGCGCGAAGCGGGGCGTCACCGCGAACGAGAGGCGGCCGCGATCGAAGCCGTGCCACGCGTCCGCGAGCCTCGCTGACGCGGCCATCGCCTCGGCGCGCGGGACGAGGAGCGCCTCCGGGCCGCTCTGATCCATCAGCGTGAGCCCCGCGATCGCGCGCAGCCCCGACGCCGCGAGCGCCTCGAAGAGCGCCGCGGTCGCGCGCTCGTCCGAGCTCGAGAAGATCGCCGCGGTCGTGGTGCCGGCGGCGGCGAGCGCGCGCACGAGCTCGGCCGCGACCGCGCGCGCGTACGTTTCGTCGCGAAAACGAGCCTCTTCGGGGAACACGGTCTGTTCGAGCCACGGGAGCAGAGGGCCGCTCGCGCTGCCGATCACGCGTGTCTGCGGGAAGTGCAGGTGCGTGTCGACGAAGCCCGGCGTGATCACGCAGGGGCGCAAATCAACGACGTTTGCGGGGAGATTTGGCCTCTCGCCGAACGCGCCGACCCACGCGATGCGCCCGCCGTCCTCGATCAAGAGCCCGTCATCGAGGAAGGTGAGCCCGCGCGATCCGGGGTCCGGCGTAAGGATGTGCGCGCGGTAAGCGAGCGACGTCATCGGACGCTGATCCCGCCGCGCGCGACCCATCCCATCGCGCTCTCGGTCCCGCTCGACGAGACGACGAGGAGCCAATCGTCCAGCTCTTTGACCAACATCACGGTGTCGCCCGCGCGCAATTTGCCGAGCACCTCGCCGTCGCCCGGAGCGTCGTAGATCGGCACGTCTTTGCGCACGAGGCCGAGCTTGACCGCGCTCTTGCCGCCCGTCCCCATCGCGCGCGGGACCGTGTCGTGCGCGCGTGCGCGGGGCTTCTGCAAAGGCAGCGCGTCGCTCGAATCATCGTCGGGCGCGAACACGAAGCCGCCGCGCGGTCGCGCTTCAGGCTCTTGGGTGAAGGGGTTCACCGCGGAGGCCGAGGGGAGGGGAGCGGAGGCGGTCGCCCCCCGGCTGAGCGTCTGAATCAACGAGGGCAACGCCGCCGCCGTCGTGATCCCGAGCGCCACGGCCACCAGCGCGAACGAGGTGAGATCGATCCAACGGGAAGGACGTTTGGGCTCCGGGAGCGGCGCTTCGATACTGGTCATCGAGGAAGGGGGGAGGTTAGCAGACGCCAACGCGAGCCGGCGAGCGACCTCTCTCCAACGCTCTTGACGTCTCGCCAACAACGCTGCCAACAGCGCTCGACAAGGCATGATGACAATGACATCACGCGTGCGCTCAAAGGTGCTTTGCGGTGCGCCGCGCGCATGTTGAACGGCACCCGCATTTACGGCACCTTCGGCGCGCTCGAATTGAGTAACTGGGAGGTCACGTGGATTACCCTAATCGCAGCGCCGACGAGCACCTCGTAGAGGAAGCTCTCATGAGCCGCACACTCTTTCCCTGTCACGTTGCCGTTCGAATCTCCGCCGAGACGCTCGCGCGCGTCGATGCTTTGGCTCCTTCGGTCAACCTCCCCGGCCATCGCACCACGCGCGCGGACGTGCTCCGCCACCTGGTCGAGCTCGGCTTGCAAGACCTCGCCTCGGGGCGCGCCAAGCTCCCCCAAGTCGTCACGCCCAAGGGGCGGGGGCGGCGCGCCCTCGTTGTCTGAGCCAAAATCAAGAGCCCGTTCGCGCCCGTCGAGGTAACCTCGGCGCATCGCCGTGCGACGCCTCCTCGCGCTCTTCGTTGCCTCTGCGCTGCTCACGACGGCCGGCGCCGCGAGCGCTTATTGCCGATCGTCGGTGTGCAACTTCGAGGGCGAGTCGGTGCGGGGCAAGGTGTGTGAGCCGCCCGAAGAAGACGATTGCGGCGTGCCGCTCGCGTGGCGCGTGCCGTGTGTCGGCTTCACCGTGCAAGAGGACGGTTCGTCGCAGGTCAGCGCCGAGACCACCTCCGCGCTCATGGCGGCTGCGTTCTTCGCGTGGACCTCGATCGACTGCGGCGGCGCGGGTCCGAGCATCGTGATCGACGATCTCGGCGAGGTGACGTGCTCCAAGATCGAATACAACCAACACGCCGGCAACGCGAACATCGTCATCTATCGCGATGACGCTTGGCCCCACGAAGACGCTGCGTTTCCCGGCACCGCCGACACCATCGCGCTCACCACCGTCACGTACGACGTCGAGAAGGGCGACATCTACGACGCGGACGTCGAGGTGAACACCGCCGAGAACCAATTCTCGATCGACGGGAGCGACAACGGCATCGATCTGCTCTCGGTGCTCACCCACGAGGCGGGGCACTTCTTGGGGCTCGCGCACAGCCCGGAGCTCGAAGCCACCATGACGCCCGTGTACCCGGGCGGCACCGATCTCCAAACCCCCGCCGCCGACGACATCGCCGGCATCTGCACCATTTATCCCATCGGCCGCAGCGTCGACGGCGAGTGCACGAGCTTGCCGCGTCACGGCTATTCGCCGAGCTGCCTCTCCGATCAAACCGAGGGCAACTGCTCCATCGGTCTCGGCGCCGATCGCCCCGAGGGGAGCGCGGCGATGATCGCGATCGCGTGCTTGTTCCTCGGGCTCAGAGCCCGAAGCGCACGCCGAGCCCGGTCATGATGCCGGTGAGCGACACGCCCGCCTCCAAATCGATCATCACCGAAGGAGACGGCCTCCACGAGATGCCGAGCTCGGGCAGCACGAGCCACGGGAACACCCGAGGGCGAATGCCGCCGTGCGCCCAATCGGGCTCGGCGAAGTTGCCGTAGTGCTCGGCGTCTTTGTCGAGCGCGTTGCAGTAGCGGAAGGTGCCTTTGGGGTTGTTCGGGCCCCTGCACTCCGCGTACGTCGCGGGGTCAGAGGCCTTGCCGTTCTTTGGATAGACCTGCACGCGGTGCAGATCGCCGAGGAACGTCCAGCCGACGCCCACGCCGCCGCCCACGCGAAAGAACCATTTCTTCGCGGTGTCGATCGGGAAGGACCACACGAGATCGAGCGTGGCGAAGAGCGCGTGCATGTCGCTCCACACGTGCTCCCACTCGGTGTCGGGCGTGTCTTTGGCTTTGAACGGCGTCTTGCCCATCACGAACGACGCGTAGCCGATCGACACGACGATGTCGGTCCCCTCGGCGGCCGGCGTCGTGAACGTGATGCCGCCGCCCGGCGACACCACGGTCGTGCCCCCGTCGGCGAACGCCTTGAACAAGAACGACGGGAAGATCGTGCCGCGGTAGCGCGCGCCGAGCCAACGCGTCTTCTCTTTGGGAGGCGGCGGCGCCGGGGGCTTCGCGGGGCCTTCGCGCGTCAGCTGGATCGGGAGCACGAGGCGCTCGCCTTCGTTCAACACGACCTTGTCGCGCAGCTCGCGGTAGCCCTTCGCGCGCGCGACGATCTCGATCGACGTGTCCGGTGAGACCCGCTTCTCGGCGCGGACGTCGTCGAGCGCGCGCCCGTTGAGGGTGACCTCCAGCTCGGGGTAGTCCTCGGCGGGCTCCACGCGAAGCGTGGGGATGCGCGCGTCGATCGCGGGCCCCTTCTTTTTGGCCGCGGCCTGCGCGTTGTGATCGCCGCGCACCCACGAGCGCTGCGGCTTCTCGTCGGCGATCGCGTGGTAGAGGTCGCTCGCTTTGACGAGCTCGCCGGTCGCGACGTAGCAATCCGCGAGCGAGAGCGCGATCGACGGCCGGTGGTTCGCGAGCTCCGCCTCTTCGAGGAAGGGGATGGCTTTGACACACTCGCCCCGCTTCGCGAAGTAGACCCCCTTCTGCGCGGCTTCGCGCGGGCCCGCCTGCGCCGCACCGCCCGCGAAGAGCGCGGCGAGCGCGAGCGCCGCGGCGAGAGGTCGGGTGGACATCGAGACAGACCCTCTCGCACGTTTGGCCAAAAATCTAGGGACCTTTGAGGTCCCCCCATCGTGGACATGCAGCGCTCGATTTCCCGCTAGGGAAAGTTGGGCCTTCGACTTAAGCTGCGCGCTATGCCTTCGGGTGGAAGCTCTGACGGCTCCGGTGGATCGGGCCCCATCAGCACGCGCAATACACGTCACACCACGCCCATGGGCAGGACGTTGCGCGCCGGTGAGATCCCCATCACCGTCATCAACTGTGTGCACGCGACGGAGTGCGCGGGCTGCCCGCTCATTCATCTCGACTACGCGCAGCAGCTCACGTCGAAGCGCGCGCGCGTGGTCGCCGCGATGTCGCACTACCCTGCGCTCGAGCTCCTCTACACGAAGCCGGTGACGCCGGCGGAGCCGATGATCGGCTACCGCGGCCGCGCGAAGCTCATCGTCTCGCCCGAGGGTCGCATCGGCCTCTACGCGCGCTCGGGCAACCACGACGTCGTCGACATCCCGAACTGCCGCGTCCTCTCGCCGATCTTGGCCGACGTCGCCGCGTCCGTGCGCGATCTCATCGCGAACCCTCCCTCGGTCGCGAAGGCGCTGCTCCAGCCGTACAACCCGTTCGGCAACGGCGTCCTGCGCGCGCTCGATCTCCGCGAGGTGCGCTATCCGGCTGGGACCGCCGCGGACGCGGGAGGTCCGCTCACGTCGCCGCGCGGCGCGTACAACATGCCGGTGCCTGAGCCGAAGGCGGGCGCAGCCGCGCTCGTCGAGAGCTTGGAGGCGCGCATGGCAGGTCCGCCGTCCACGCGTGCGCCGAGGCGGATCGTGACGAGCTCGTCCAGCTCTTCATCAGGGCCGGCCACCAGGCCACCTTCGAGCCATGGCCGCCCGCTCAACTTCGCCGATCAAAAGGCGGGTGAGCAACGTATGACGCCGCCTCCGCAGAGCAGCGCGGATCGGCAGACCGGCCCGGGCGACGAGCCGCCCCCGAGCCGAAAACCGGCGCCCGTCAACCTCGACACGATCCCGCCCTCGTCGCGACGCGCCCCGGACGAGGTCGGCGTGCTCGTCACGTTCGTGCTCCAGCGCGATCGCGCGCCCTCGCGTGAGGAGCTGCGCGAGGCCGCCGCTGCGCTGCGCCCGCTCCTGCCTCGCACGCTCGGCATCGCGGTCAATTTCCACGACACGGACGCGCCTCAGATTTTGGGCCCCGACACGATCCCGCTCGACGGCCTCTCCCGCGCGCAAGATCGCATCGGGCCGACGTTTCACTACGCCACGTTCGGATCGTTCGTCCAAGCGCACCGCGAGCAGGCCTCGCGCGTGCACGCGCTCATCGCCAAAGAGATCGGCGCGATCGATCTCGAGGGGCCGCAGGAGCGCGTCGCGCCCGAGCGGCCCAAGGTGCTCGATTTGTACGGCGGATCCGGCGCGATCTCGATCGCGCTCGCGCACGCGAACAACGCGATGACCATGGTCGAGTCGTTCGCGCCCGCGACCGCGAACGCGCGCTCCGCCGCGGACGCGCAGGGCCTCCGCGGCTTTGAGGTGAAGACCGGCGACGTGGCCGAGGTCGTCGCGTCGTTCGCCGCCGCGGAGGAGCACTTCGACGCCGTCGTGATGAACCCGCCCCGCCGCGGCGTCTCCCCCGCGGCGCGCGAGGCGATCGCGACGCTGGCCGCGCCGCTCCTCGTCTACGTGTCGTGTGACCCGGACACGCTCGCGCGCGATCTCGATCACTTCGGGAGGCTCGGTTACCTGGCGAGCGAGCTCATCCCGTTCGACATGATCCCGCTCACCGAAGAGGTCGAGACGGTCTGCGTGCTGCGACGCGCTCCGCCGACGCCGCCGCGCATCCTCTACGAAGACGACGACGTCCTCGTGGTCGACAAGGGCCCGCACGAGCCGGTGACGCAGGACGAGGGCGATTACCCGGTGTTCTTGCTCCAGCGCTGCATGCGTCTGCCGCTGCCCGCGGACACGCAGCTCGAGCCGGTGCACAGGGTCGACGCCGGCACGAGCGGCCTGTGCATGCTCGCGAAGAACGAGCGCGCGCGCGTCGCGTGGTCCGCCGCGCTCCAGAACAACAACAGCGGCCGGCTCATCTACCTCGCCGCCGCGAAGGGCGTCACGCCCGCGAAGGGCGCGATCACGCGCGATCTGCGCGAGGGTGGCCGCGTGTATCCCGCGAGGACGCGCTACCGCAGGCTCGCGATCGCGTCGGGTCATTCCATCCTCCGCGTCATCCCGGACGGCGGCCGCACGCACCAGATCCGCCGGCATCTCGCGGCGATCGGTCACCCCGTCATCGGCGACGAGCGCTACGGACACCTGCCCACGAACCGCTACTTCGAAGAGAAGCACGGCCTCGACCGGTCCTTCGTTCACCTCATTCGCATCGAGGTCCAGCACCCGCGCACGGGCGCGAGGCTCATCATCGAGTCCACGCTCCCGGGCGATCTCCGCGCCGCGCTCGAGCGATCGACGGGCAACGCGGTGCTCCGCTTCTTGGAGCAGAAGCACGCGCTCGGCGAGGCGCGGACCTCCTCCATCCCGCCGCCTCCGTCCGAGGAGAGCCGCGCGAGCTCGCTCTTCCCCGACGTCGCGCCGAGCAGCCGCGTTCCGCTCTTCAGCGGCGACGTGCTCCCGCCCTCGACGCGGCGGCCCCCGAGCTCGGAGTCGCCTGGATCCAAGCGCATCTCCGATCGCATCAACATCACCGTGCCCGACCTCGACGAGTCGCCGCGCACCCTCCGGCACCCGATCGTATCGGACGACGAAGATTGATCTGATAGGCTCGCCGGCCGATGTCCGAGCTCCCCGAAGACAGGCCTCGCATCCTCGTCGTCGACGACGAGAAGGTCATCCGCGACATGCTCGCGGACTTCCTCGGCATGGAGGGTTACGCGGTCGGCACCGCGGAGGACGGCACGAGCGCGCTCAACGAGCTGTCCCGCGGCCACTACGACCTCATCATCAGCGACCTCAAAATGCCGCGCATGGGCGGCATCGCGCTGCTCGAAGAGATCGGCAAGAACGCGCCCAACGCGGTGACCGTGATCATGACCGGCTTCGGCACGGTCGAGACGGCGATCGACGCGATGAAGCGCGGCGCGTACGACTACGTCCTCAAGCCCTTCAAGCTCGACGACGTCATGCGCGTCGTCGAGCGCGGCATCGAGAAGCGGCGGATCGTGACCGAGAACATGCGCCTCAAGGAGGCGCTCTCGCTCTACAAAGTGAGCGAGGCCATCTCGGCGAGCCTCTCGCTCGATCAGGTGCTCGAGACCATGGCCGAGAGCTGCCTCTCCGAGGTGCACGGCGATCTCGTCTCGACGTGGCTCGACGACGGCGAAGGCGGCCTCTTCGAGCGCCAGCACATCGAGGGCCAGGGCGTCCCCGCGGGCGCGCAGCTCGGCAGGCTCGACCCCGCGGCGGTGCTCGCGCAGCTCAAGCCGGACGCGTTCGTCTTGGATCAAGGCACGCGCGGGCTGCGCTTCTTCGGGGAGCCCCCGCAGATCCCGCTCGAGTCGCTCGTGGTGGTCCCGCTCCGCGTGCAAAAGAAGATCGCCGGCTTCCTCGCGGTGGCGTCGTTCACCAAGCTCAAGAAGTTCGACGAGGGGCAGCGCAAGCTCCTCAGCATCATCGCGTCGCGCGCCGCCGCCGCCATCGAGAACGCCAAGCTCTACAGCGATTTGCAGGCCACGTTCCAGCAGACGATCGAGGGGCTCGCCAAGGCCATCGACAAGATGGATCGCTACACCGCGGGCCACTCCGATCGGGTCGCGCTCTACGCCACGTTCCTCGCGCACGAGCTCGGCCTCTCGCCGCACGAGATCGAGATCGTGCGGCAGAGCGCGCTCATGCACGACATCGGCAAGATCGGCTGCGTGCTCAACCTCAACAAGCCGGGCAAGCTGACGAACGACGAGTACGAGGTCTTCAAGAAGCACCCGGCGTACGGCCGCGACATCCTCGATCCGATCAAATTCCTCCACCCGCTCATCCCCGGCGTCCACCTGCACCACGAGCGCTGGGACGGCCGCGGCTACCCGGTCGGGCTCAAGGGCGACGCGATCCCGCTCATCGCGCGCATCATCTCGGTCGCGGACACCTACGACGCGATGACGAGCGATCGCTCGTACCGCCGCGCGCTCCCGCACGAGGTCGCGGTCGCCGAGATCGAGCGCTGCGCGGCGACGCAGTTCGATCCTTCGCTCGCCGGCACGTTCACCGAGCGCATCGAGGGCTTCCGCGAAGAGCGCCGCGTCGCGGGCCACGAGGTCCCCGAGTGACGCTCCCTTCGGCGCCGGCTCGCGCGCCTGCTCGCGCGGTGTGGCTCGGCCGGCGTCGCTACGATCCGATCCACGATCTCCAGCGCGCGCTCCTCGACGCGCGCAGGGCAGGCTCGATCGGCGACACGATCCTGCTGCTCGAGCACGCGCCCGTGATCACGCTCGGCCTCGCCGCGGACCCTACGAACGTGCTCCTCTCCAAGGAGGCGCTCGCGGCCCGCGGCGTCGATCTCGTGGAGACCGCGCGCGGCGGCGACGTCACGTTTCACGGGCCTGGCCAGCTCGTCGGCTACCCGATCCTCGACCTCTCCCCCGATCACCGTGATGTACGTAAATATGTACACGCGCTCGAAGCGCTGATGGGCCTCTTCGCGCGCGATCACGGCGTGGAGGTCGGCGCGCTCTCGGGCAAGACCGGCGTGTGGGTCGATCGCGCGGCGCCCGCGACGTGGCCGGGCGAGGCGTGGGCGCGCGAGCCGGCGAAGATCGGCGCCATCGGCGTCAAGATCTCGCGCTGGATCACGATGCACGGCTTCGCGTTCAACCTGACGACCGACCTCGACGCCTTCGCGCTCATCGTGCCGTGCGGCATCCGCGACTACGGCGTCACCTCCATCGCCGAGGTCACCGGCGCGCGCCCCGCCGTGCGCGACGTGGCGCTCGCGTCGGCGCCGCACCTCGCCGAGGCGCTGCCGGTCTCCGTCGCGCGCGTCGACGATCTCGACGGCGAAGAGGACCTCGCCGCGGCGCTCGGTCTCCGCACCTAAAACGCACAAAAGTCGCCACGCGGCGTCGGACGTGGCACCTTCGTGCCTCGGATGGCGAGCGAAGAGGACACCCACGAGGAAGAAGAGGCGCCGTCCCAACCGCGCTCGTCGGCGAAGGGGCCCGCGATCATTCGGTGCCCGCGCTGCGGGGGAAGGTCCGACAAACGCATTCGTCGATCCTTCCTCAACCCCTTCTTGTCCAAGGTCCCGGACGAGGTCACGTGTGAGGATTGCGGGCTCGACTTCGATCCCAAGAGCGCGCGAGGTCCTTGGGGCGGGCGCGAGTAGAGGGCTCTTTACGCGCGCTTCGTGACCGGCGACCCTCCGCGCATGCGGCGTTCGATCCTCCTCTTGCTCACCACGATCTCGTTCGCGTGCTCCTCGCCGGGCAAGCCGCCGGAGGCCGCGCCCGAGCCGAGCGCGGCGGCCACGGCGTCATCGCCGCCCGATCAGACCGCCGAGCCTCCGCCCCCCGCGTCGACGGCCAAGCCTCGCGACAAACGCGCCGACGTCCCCGACGACCACGACCTCACGAACCGCGACTGCGCCGACCTCGGCCGGCAGCTCGGCGAGGTCACCAAGGCCGATCTGATGGCCGGCTTGAGCCCCAAGCTCAGCGCAAAGCAAAAATCGCAAGCCGAGGCGAACATCGACGCCGCGGTGGCGAAGAGCTCGTCGCAATGGATCGAGCACTGCCAGTCCACGCTCGTCGGCAAGACGGTCGAGCGCGAGCGGATCGTGTGCGCGATGCGCGCGAAGAGCGTCAAGACGTTCGACAACTGCCTGAACCCCGAGCCGGGAGCAGGGGCGGCTCCTCCTCCCGACGGGAAGAAAAAATGACCGGCCATGGCGCGTCGAGTATCGTGGTGACGATGCACCCGCTCCTCCGCGATCCGTGGGTCGCCGCGCGCGTCGAGGCGGCGATCGCGCCGTACATCGGGAGGCTCGCGGAGAGCGACCTCGCGTGGATGCGCGATCAGATGGCGGAGGTCATCGCGTCCGAGCCCGGCGTGGCCAAGCTCGTTCGGCGCGCTCGCCCGATCGACAAGAGCGGAGAGGTGAAGGGCGATTTGCTGGACGAGGCGATCTCTGACGCGCGGCACGCGCGGCACGTGAGGCACGTCCAGCAGGCCTCCGCGGGGGCGCGAGCGCGCAAAAGGTAGCTTGGTGCAAGGCCCCTCTGAGGACGATCTGGTGAGCCAAGGGCTCCAGATGGTCGAGGCGATCGCGAAGCGTCTCGCGCGGAGGCTCGGGTGGCGCGTCTCGATCGACGATCTGCGCGGCCTCGGCAACCTGGCGGTGCTCGATGTCGTTCGCGCGTACGATCCGAGCAGGTCTGCGTTCGCCCCCTACGCGAGCAGGAAGCTCCGCTACACGATCCTCGATTCGCTGCGGCGCGAGACGCGCGCGCGCCTCTCGCCGCGGGCGCTCGGCGTGCTCGCGTCCGAGACCTATGCGCTGGTGGGCGCCGACGATCTCTCCGAAGAGGAGCGAGGGGCGTTCGAAGAGCTGAGCGACGGGGCGCAGCTCGACACGTTGCTCGGGGGGCACGCGGCCGCGCTCGCGATGGGGCTCGCGTCGCACCCGGCGCAAGGCCAAGCAGACGAGCAGGCGACGCCCGAGGAGGCGGTCGCGCGCGCCGAGCTCGGCGGTGTCCTCCGCGCGGTCGTGCAAGAGCTGCCGGAGCGCGAGCGCGATCTCCTCGAACGGTACTACTTCGGTGGGAAGAACCTCGACGTCATCGCGACGGAGCTCGGGATCAGCAAGAGCTGGGCGAGCCGGATCCACGAGCGCGCGCTCCGCGCGATGAGCGAGCGGATCAAAGACGCGCTGTGAGGCGCGAGTGGGCCGCGCGCGTCACTGCATCTTGGTGACGTTCTTGACGGTGGGCTGGATGTTCTTGGCCTTGAGGTACGGCTCGCGTTCGGCGTCGGTGACGGGCTCGACGCCGATGACGCGGTGATCGCGCTTCATGAACTCGAAGAGCCTCACCTCGAAGTGGTTGTTGACCACGCTGAGGTTGCGCCGCTGCCAAATCTTCGCGGCCTCCTCGAAGGTCTTGCCCTTGGGATCGTACCCGATGAAGTGAAGCTCGTAGCCGATGGGCTCGGGGTAGTCGTCGACGTGGATGATCTTGAGGAGCCGGACGCCGCCCGTGGACTCGACCGCCGCGACCACCGCGCCCGCGACCAAGTCCTTGCCGGTGGGATCGCTCGTCGCCGGGACGTGCACCGCGGGGTCTTCGCTTTTGCCGCACCCGGCGGCCAGGAGTGACGCTGCGAGCATCATCGAGAGGGCCTTCGCGTTCATCGACCGATCGATACCATTCAGCGGAGGGCGCGCAAAGCGCGGGGCGAAGAACGAGGGGCTTCCCTTCCTGCGTATGGATCGCTAAGAGCCGCGGCTCTCAAGGAGAGCTTGATGCGACTCGAAGACACCAAAATCATCGTCACCGGCGCGGCGCAGGGCCTCGGCCGGCACTACGCGCAGAGGCTCGTCGAGGCGGGCGGGCAGGTCACGGCAGGCGACGTGAACCAAGCCGGCCTCGCTTCGCTCGCGGAGGAGTGCGCGTCGCTGCGCGGCAAGCTCCACACGCGCGCGCTCAACGTCGCGGACGAGGCGGACATCGGCTCGTTCGTCGATTTCGCGTGCGCGTCCATGGGCGGGCTCACCGGGCTCGTCAACAACGCGGGCATTTTGCGCGACGGCCTGCTCGTCAAGCGCGACAAGGCCACCGGCGCCCTCACCAAGCTGAGCCGCGAGCAATGGCAGCTCGTCATCGACGTGAACCTCACGGGCGCCACCCTCATCGCGCGCGACGTGGTCGCGAAGATGGTCGAGAAGGGCGAAAAGGGCGTCATCGTGAACATCAGCTCGGTCGCCCGTCACGGTAACCGCGGCCAATCGAACTACACCGCCGCCAAAGCCGCGCTCGCCGCCAACACGGTCACGTGGGCGAGGGAGTTCGCTCACTACGGGATCCGCGTCGGCGCCGTGGCCCCCGGCATGGTCGAGACGCCCATGACCCAGGGCATGAACCAGAAGGCGCGCGACGCGCTCGTCGCCTCGATCCCCGTCGGCCGCATCGGCGTGCCCGAGGACATCTGGCTCGCGGTCAAGTTCGTGATCGAGTGCGACTACTTCAACGGGCGCACCATCGATGTCGATGGCGGCCTCGTGATGTAGTTTACGCCTTGACGTCTTCGATGTTGAAAGCTATATTCAACATCGAAGGCGCAGCGAGCATTATGTACGTTTGTCTCTGCCAAGGTGTCTCCGACCACGACATTCACGACGCCATCCGCGAGGGGGCGCAAACGGTGGAGGCCGTCGCGCGGTGTACGGGGGCGGGGACACGTTGCAAGAGCTGCCTGCCCACCATCGCCACGATGGTCGCGTGCTCCGGCAAAGACGACGCGCCCTGCAAGCGGCGCAGCCTGTCGATGTTGTCGTCGGCCGCCTGAGCGCCGGCGATGGGGGACCTCAAAGGCGCCCCCAAACCCGCAGTCAACGATGGGGACCTCGGGCTGTCATCGACGAAAAAGCGCGCCTCATCCATTGTTGAAATCGAAAGTCTTCTGCTCGTTTGCCCGTGCGATTCAAGGCGGTTTTTGACGTATCGCTTGGGAGCGTTTGAGGCTAGGTTGGCGCCAGCTTTCACGACGAACGCGCCGCGAGGAGACCGACGATGAAGGGTAACAAAGAGGTCATCGACCTGCTGAATGAGGTCCTTGGGGGCGAGCTCGTCGCCATCAGCCAGTACTTCATGCACGCCAAAATGTGCGCGAACTGGGGCTACACGAAGATCGCTGGGATGATTCGAAGCGAGTCGATCGAGGAGATGAAGCACGCCGAGGCGCTCACGGAGCGCATCCTGTTCCTCGAAGGGCTCCCCAACCTTCAAAACCTGGGCAAGCTCCACATCGGACAGACCGTGCCCGAGCAGCTCAAGAGCGATCTCGCCCTCGAATACAAGGCGGTCAAGCTCCTGAACGACGGCATCCACATGTGCCGCGAGAAGCACGACAGCGGGAGCGAAGAGCTGCTCATCCAGATCCTCGTGAACGAGGAGAAGCACATCGACTGGATCGAGACGCAGCTCAACCTCATCGACAAGCTGGGCGAGGCCAAGTACCTCGCCGAGCACATCTGATCGCGAACCAGAAAGGTTCTTGGGGGCTCTCGGATGCCGAAGATCCTCGTCGTCGACGATCAGCCGAACATGCGGACCACCCTCGCGATGATGCTCCGCGCCGCGGGGTACGAGGTGGACACCGCGCCGGACGGCTCACAGGGGGCCGAGATGGGCGCGCGCGGCGCCTACGACTTGGTCCTCACGGACCTGCGCATGGGCAGCTTCGACGGCATCTCGGTGCTCCGCGCCGTCAAAGAGGCGCAGGCGGGGACCGAGGTCATCGTGATGACCGCGTATGGCACCATCGAGAGCGCGGTCGAGGCCATGCGCCTCGGGGCCTTCGACTACATCCAAAAGCCCTTCAGCGAGCAGGAGCTGCTCGTCAAAGTCGAGCGCGCCAACCACAACCGCAAGCTCGCGAGCGAGGTGACGCTCTTCGCGAACGAGTTCAAAGAGCGCTACAAATTCGAGAACATCGCGGGCCGTTCGCAGGCCATCCGAGAGGTGCTCGCCCGCATCGTCAAGGTCGCTCCGACCGACGCGACGGTGCTCATCACCGGGGAGAGCGGCACCGGCAAAGAGCTGGTCGCCAAGGCGATTCACGCCAACAGCCGCCGATCGAGCTCGCCCTTCGTGCCGGTCAACTGCGCCGCCATCAGCGAGACGCTGTTGGAGAGCGAGCTGTTCGGGCACGCGCGCGGGTCGTTCACCGGCGCGGTCAGCGCGCGCAAAGGACTCTTCGAGGAGGCGGACGGCGGCACGTTCTTCTTCGACGAGATCGCCGAGACCCCGCTCACCTTTCAAGCGAAGCTCCTCCGCGCCATCCAAGAGAACGAGATCCGTCGCGTCGGCGAGAACAAGCCCATTCGCGTCGACGTGCGGATCATCGCCGCCACGAACCAAGAGCTGCTCCAGGCGGTCGCCGAGCGGCGTTTCCGGCAGGACCTTTATTATCGGCTCAACGTCGCGCGCTTCGTGCTCCCGCCTCTGCGCGAGCGGCGCGAGGACATCCCGGTGCTCCTCGACTTTTTCTTGGAGAAATACAACCGCAAGATGAGCACCAAAGCCCGCTTCGCCGACGGGCTCCACGAGGCCGTGAGCCAATACGATTTCCCCGGCAACATTCGCGAGCTCGAGAACATGGTCGAACAAGCCGTGGCGCTCTCCGGCGGCGAGGTGATTACGCCCGATGACATGCTCCCCGCCACGACACAGCCCAAACGCCCAGCGGGCGGCGGCCGAACGCTGGCCGACGTCGTTGACGCGGCCGAGCGCCAAGCCATCGAGGCTGCGCTCCGGGAGTGCGACGGGAGCCGCGAAAAGGCCGCTGAGCTCTTGGCGATCAGCCCAACGACGCTCTGGCGGAAGATGACGCGCCTCGCGATCACCTACCCGACATAACGAGTCTCCGCGCAGAGCGCGTCGCGAAGCCTCATCCGACGTGGGCGATCAGCTCGCGGCGGGCAGCGTGGGACGTGCTTTGGATCGCAAAAAGCTCGACAGCTCGGCCAGGTGATAAGGCTTCGGCACGAAGCCCACGGCGCCGCAATCGGCCCGCTCTACCTGCCTCGCCGAGAGGTGATATGCGCTCGACAGCACGACCTTGACGCTCGGATGTGCGCGCCGAATCTGACGTGCGAGCTCGAGCCCGTTGAGGCCGGGCATCATCAGATCGATGAGCGCCACGTCGACCGGCGACCGATCGAGCAGCGCGAGCGCGTCCACGCTCGAGCTCGCCACCAGCACCTCGAAGCCCTCCAGCTTCAAGCCGATCGAGAGCGTCCGGCGTTGGTTCTCCTCGTCATCGACGATCAGCACCCGCGGCATCGAGACCTCCATAAGCACAGTCCCGGATGAGAAGCCGTCACTTCATCGGTGAGGAGGCGGCTGGAATGTCGTGAACGGAAGAGCAGGCTTGGCGCGGGCTCAATCCAGACCGATTGTCACGGGCTAGCAATCCCCAGTCCATGGAGCAGAGATAACGAATCTGGTAACTGGCGATCTCGAAAGGAGGGAGTGATTGCATCCGTGCAATCAGGGGGTTCTGAGACGTTCCGTTGTGCAAGCTTTTGATCGGGATTTTCCTCTGTGCCCCTCAGGCTCCCCGCCCGTCGCGCGTCGCGCGCGCCTTCTGCGTTTCCATGAAAGGGGCCGGTGCTATAAGGGCGCGGCTTTGCGCCGTGATCTCTTCCATTACGAGCTGCCCCCGCACCTGATTGCGACGCACCCGCCCGAGGATCGCGATGGGGGAAGGCTCTTGGTCCTCGACGAAGAGAGCCATCAGCACCGCGCCATCCGCGATTTGCCGGACCTCCTCGACCCTAATACGCTGATGGTCGTCAATGACACACGCGTAATGGCAGCTCGCCTCCTCGGCCATCGCGATGGGAGCGGCGGTAAGGTGGAGCTCTTGCTGCTTCAGAGGCTCGATCGCGAGGGCCTCGTCGAGCGCTGGTCCGCGCTCGGCAGGGCCTCGAAGGCCCTTCGCCCTGGACAACGGCTCACGTTTTCGGCGCCCGGCGGAGCGCCCGCCATCGTCGCTGAGATTGAAGGTCCCTCAGAAAATCCAGGCGCGCTCATCGTCCGCCTCTCTCCAACGCCGCCTTCATCCATCGATGATCTCATGGATGTGCTCGGTCACGTCCCGCTCCCGCCGTACATCGGCCGCGCGGACGAGGCCGCCGATCGCGAGCGCTACCAAACGGTGTTCGCCCGCAACAAAGGCGCGGTCGCCGCGCCGACCGCGGGGCTCCATCTCTCCGAGCCCCTCCTCGCGGCGCTCCGCGCGCGCGGCATCGCCACGACCGCGGTGACGCTCCACGTCGGCCTCGGGACGTTTCGGCCTGTGACGGCCGACGATCTCGACGATCACGCGATGCACGAAGAGACCTTCGTCGTCCCCCCCGAGGCCGAGGCCGCGATCCGCGACGCGCGCGCCCGCGGATCGCGCGTGCTCGCGATCGGCACGACGGTCGTGCGCGCGCTGGAGAGCGCCGCGGATCCCGACGCGCCGGGGCACGTGAAGGCCGGCGCGGGCGCGACGAGGCTCCTCATCCAACCCGGGTATTCGTTTCGCGTGATCGATCAGCTCTTCACCAACTTTCATCTGCCGGAGTCCACGCTGCTCGCGCTGGTCTCGGCGTTCGCGGGGCGCGAGCGGGTGCTCGCGGCGTACCGCGCCGCGATCGAGGCGAGCTACCGCTTTTATTCGTATGGAGACGCGATGTTGATCCGATCGAGGTGCGCGCCGTGACCGCGGGCTTCTCGTTTCGCGTCGAGGCGCAGGACGGCGAGGCGCGCCTCGGCGTGCTCACGACGCCGCACGGCGAGGTGCCGACGCCCACGTTCATGCCCGTGGGCACGCAGGGGAGCGTCAAGACGCTCGCGCCGATGGAGGTCTCCGCGACCGGCGCGCGCATCGTGCTCGGCAACACGTATCACCTGTGGCTCCGGCCGGGCCCCGAGACCATCGAGCGCGCGGGCGGGCTCCACCGGTTCTCGCGATGGCCCCACGCGATGCTCACGGATTCAGGCGGATTTCAGGCATTTTCGCTCGCCGAGCGGAGGTCGCGATCCGAGGACGGCTTCGTGTTTCGATCGCACCTCGACGGCGCGAAGAAGCACCTCTCGCCCGAGGTCGCGATGCAGGTGCAGGGCGCGATCGGCGCGGACATCGCGATGCAGCTCGACGTCTGCCCGCCGGGGGACGCGCCGCGCGGCGAGGTCGAGGAGGCGTGCGCCGTCACGACGCGCTGGGCGAGGCGCTGCCTCGCGGCCAAGGCCGAGGCGCAGGCGCTCTTCGGAATTGTACAAGGTAGCGTACATGTCGATCTGCGCGCGCGTCACGCCGAAGAGCTCGCCGCGATGCCCTTCGACGGCCTCGCGCTCGGCGGCTTCAGCGTGGGCGAGCCGATCCCGATCATGCACGAGGTCGTCACCGCCACGGCGCCGCTGCTCGATCGCGCGAGGCCCCGCTATTTGATGGGCGTCGGCACGCCGCGCGATCTCGTGACGTGCATCGCCGCGGGCGTCGACATGTTCGACTGCGTCCTGCCCACGCGCAACGCGCGCAACGGCCAGGCGCTGCTCAAGCGCGGCCGCGTGGTGATCAAGCAGGCGCGCTACAAGGACGATCCTTCGCCGCTCGATCCTTCGTGCGCGTGCCCCACGTGCGCGGGCGGCTATTCGCGAGCGTACCTGCGCCACCTGTTCATCGCGGGGGAGATCCTCGTGCTGCGCTTGTTCACCGAGCACAACCTCCATCTGTACGGCGCGCTCGTGCGCGAGGCGCGCGAGGCGATCGGCCGCGGCGCGCTGCGCTCCTTCATGGATGCGTGGAGCAGCGCGGGCGTAGGCGATCCCTGACCTAAAAGGGAGCATTGTTGCCCGCGCGGCAGGCCTCGGTTAGCCTGAAATCCTCGCAGAAATGTCCGACGACGCCAAGAAGCCGCTCGGCAAGATCCTTCTACGGCAGAAGGCCGTCACCCAGCCGCAGTTGGATGAAGCGCTGAAGTCCGCCGCGCCGAGCTCCCCTCCGCTCGCGTCGCGCCTCATCGAGCAAGGCGCGCTCACCGAGATCGCGGCGCTCAAGGCGCTCTCCGAGCAGAGCGGCGTCCCCGGCATCGATCTGAACCAGGTGTGCATCAAGCTCGCCGACCTGCAGATCGTCCCGCGGGAGGTCGCGACGCGGCACAAGCTGCTCCCTGTCTTGGTGCGCGACGATCGGGTCTTCGTCGCGATGGCCTCGCCCACCGAGAAGCGCGTCGTCGACGAGATCGAGTTCGTCACGGGAAAGCGCGTCTTCCCGTACATCGCGCTCGCGGGCCCGCTCATGCGCGTCATCCAAGCGGCGTACGAGATGCGCGATCGCGGCGAGGACTTTTACGTCGGACCGCAGTGCCCGCCCGAGATCATGCGCCGCATGGGCTACACGCCCAAGGCGCAGGACGAAGGCGATCCGTGGGCCGATTCGACGGGGCGCGCGCCGCTCGTCCCGCCGCAGCCGAGCGCCGCGCAGAGGCCCGCGCCCCCCGCGAGGCCCACGCGGTCCATCAGCAGCGCCACGTTTCAAGCGGTCGTGCCCGAGCCGAGCGGGCGCATCTCGGATCCTGATTCGAGCTTCAAACCAGCGTCCAACAGCGGGCGGCCGACGCCTCAACCGCCCAAAGCTGCGCCGCAGCCGCGCGGGACGCCCGTGGTCGTCGACGATGCGATGCAGCGCATGGCCGTCGCCGACGAGCTGACCGACGCCGACTTCGGCCTGGTCGATCGCGACGTCTCGCGCATGGCGAGCCTGCCCGAGATGATGGTTCAGCCCGCGAGGCCGCCGCCGGCCAAAGAGGGCCAGAGGACGATCCTCGTCGTCGACGACGAGGCCGACATCCGCAAGCTCCTGAAGCGCATCCTCGACGATCGCGGCTACCGCGTGCTCGAGGCCGATCGCGGGAGCATCGCGCTCGCCATGCTCAAGGAGCACACGCCCGACCTCGTCATCCTCGACGCGATGCTGCCCGAGGTGCACGGCTTCGACATCGCGAAGAAGATGAAAGGCTCCGAGAAATACGGCTCGATCCCCATCGTGATGATCTCGGCCGTCTATCGCGGTTGGCGCTTCGCCGAGGACGTGAAGGCGAGCTACGGCGTCGAGGTCTACCTGGAGAAGCCCTTCAAAATGGCGGACGTCGTCGCCGCGGTGGAGGGCGCGCTCGAGCGTCGCGGCGAGAAGCAGGACCCGGAGCGCATCTCGGAGGCGGCCGAGAAGCAGCTCACCGCGGGCATCGAGGCGTACAAACGCGGCGACGTCACCAAGGCGATCGAGCACCTGAAAGAGGGCACGCGCATCGACCCGCTGGCGTACCGGCTGCACTTTCATCTCGGCCTGCTCTACGGAAAAGAGGGCCGCATCTACGACGCGATCGGAGAGCTCCAGACCGCGCTCGAGATCAACGGGGGACACTTCTCGGCGCTCAAGAACCTCGCCGTGCTCTATCAAAAGGCCGGCTTTCGAAACAAAGCGATCGAGACGTGGGAGCGCGCGCTCCGCGTCGCCCCCGACGACCCGACGCGTCAATCCATCAAGGAGCACCTGGTTGGCCTCCTTTGATCTTCATCGTTTCCTCCGCAGGGCCTCGCGATCGAACGTGATCGCGCGTATCCTCGTGCGTCCTCATTTGCCCTCGACGGCCGCTCTTCGACGATGAAGTTCTGCTGCGCTAACTGCCAGGCCAAATATCAGATCGGAGACGACAAGGTCGCCGGCAAGACCGTCCGCATGAAGTGCCGCAAGTGCGGCAGCGAGATCATCGTGCGGCCGGGAGAGGGGTTGCCCGACGACGTCGCCGTCGCAGGTGGTGCGGCGCCCGCGCCCGCGCCGCGTGATCCGCTGTTCAACGTGACGAGCAGCGCCCTTGTCTCGCCGCTCTCTTCGCCCCTCGCGCCGCCTCGCGCCGCGCCCGAGCCCGCGCCGAAGCCGGACGATGATTCGACGTCGATCATGTCGTTCCCGTCGCAGGGCGGCGCTCCGGTGGTCGCGGCGGCGGCGCCGGATCGCACGCCCGCGGCGCCCGCGGTGCCCATCGCGCGGACGCCGCTCACGAGGACGGCGGTGCCTGCGCCTGCTGCTTCAACAACGCCGGCGGTCGCTCGGCCGGCTGTCCCTGCCCCCGCCCCTCGCCCGGTCGCGCCTGCACCTCGGCCTCCTCCGGGAGCGGCGCCGGTCGCGGGCGCTGCGCTGCCTCCGCGTCCTGCCGCGGCGCCCAAGCCGATCGCAGCGCCGGCGCCGATTCGGCCCGTCGCGCCCGCGCCTCCGCCGCCCGCGCCTCGTCCCCTCCCCGGGGTCGCGCCACGGCCTCTTCCCGCAGCGTCATCACCGCACAAGCCCGCGGTCAAACCGAGCGACGATTACTACGTCGGGATCGGCGGCGTCCCCCTCGGCCCGGTCAAGCTCGCTGTCATTCGCGACAAAGCGCTCGCGGGCGCCGTCGATGCAGAGTCGCTCGTGTGGAAAGAGGGGCTCGCGGAGTGGCAACCGCTCAAGACGTTCCCGGAGCTGCTCCACGCCGTCGAGGGCGCGCAGGCTGCTCGCCGTTCGACAGGCACCATGCCTGCGGTCTCGCTCGACGCCGCGGTCGCCGGCGGCGTCGCGCCGCCCGCTCTGCCCAACGCGACGCCCCAGCCCGCTCCCCGCGCAGAGGGCACCGCGAGCCGATCCCTCCGATCGTTGGGCGTCGCTCCGCTCCCCAAGATCGCTCCCCCGCCCAAGCCCTCTTCGCCTTCGATCAGCGCGCCTGTCAAGCCCGCTGCCGTCGAGGCGGTGAGCGAGCCAAAGCCACCTCCCGACGCAGAGACACCTGCGATTAGCGTCGCGCCCGTACCGACGTTGGGCGGCCCATTCGCCTCCTCCGCTCCCACACCCGCGATCGCGCCTGTGTCGAGGGCCATTGTCGAAGAGCCCTTCTCCCGCGGCACCGTCCCCATGGACGCTCCGGGGTCAGGCCCTGTGCCGAGCCCCTTTGCGTCGGCGCATCTCCCGCAACCGCCGCCTCCCTCCTCGGACAAGCCCAAAGCCTCTTCTGCGCTCGGCGTGGTCGTCGACCCGTTCGGCGCGCCGCCGCCCCCGGCGTCAAAACCTTCTCTGGGCGTGAACGCCGGTGCGCCCTTGGGCACCGATACGTCCGTGGCTCCATCGGCGCTCTCCAGCGCTGCCGACGCAAAGGCGTTTGGCAGCGGACCATCGTCTGTCCCGATCCCCCCGGACGCGGCTATCCCGCCCTCGCGGGCCGCGTCGACCTCGTCAACCGCGCTCGTCAAAGAGACCTCCGACGACGACATCGACGAGCCGATTCGGCTCAAACGCTCCTCGGGTCCAAACCCGCTCGCGTACGCGTTCATCGCCGCTGCAGCGGTGTTCGGCGGCGTGGCGGCTTATGTGATCTTCTCCAAACAACCCACGACGCAAATCGTGGTCGTCCAACAAGCCGCCTCCGGCCCGCTGCCCGTCACGGGGCCGAGCGGGGAGGCGAAGACCCACGTCGAGGTCGGCGAGCCCGTCCCCGAGACGACGGCGACCGCCAAGACCCCGAGCGGCGTTGTCGGCCCAAGGCCCAAGGCCACGGCCTCGTCGACGGGCAACACGCCTCCTCCTTCAGCGCCGCTCGACACCTCCGGCTTCCAATCGCAGGTGCCCGGCCCCACCAACACACCTCCTCCCGGCGGAGGCGCGGGCGCGGGGCAGCTCTCACAGAGCGAGATTAGCCAGGTCGTCTCGCAGAACCAAGCCGGTGTTAAGCGTCGTTGTTGGCAACCCGCGCTCGAGGCGAGGAGCGCAAACGCGCCCTCCACCGCGCGCGTCAAGGCGCGTATCGTGATCGGCGCCTCGGGCAACGTCGAGTCGGTGAGCGCCAATGGCGCCGAGAACGATTATCCGGGGCTCTCGGCCTGCATCGCGCAGCGCATTCAAAACTGGAAGTTCCCGGCCTCGGGCGGCCCCACCACCGTCGAGGTGCCGTTCGTCTTCGCCGGTCAGTGAGCGCGGCTCTCCGCTCAAACCCCTTTGTAGCGTTAAGCATGCTGTGTTAGAGCGGGGGCATGTCGGAGCGGAAGGTCCGCATTCTCGTCGCGAAACCAGGGCTCGATGGGCACGATCGAGGTGCCAAGGTCGTCGCGCGCGCGCTGCGCGATGCAGGCTTCGAGGTGGTGTACACGGGCCTCCACCAAACACCGGACATGATCGCGGCCGCCGCGGTCCAGGAAGACGTCGACGCGGTCGGGCTCTCGATCATGTCGGGCGCGCACAACACGCTCTTTCCCGCGGTGCTCGACGCGCTCCGCGCGCGCGGCGCGGGCGATGTCGTGGTGTTCGGCGGCGGGATCATCCCCGACGAGGACATCGAGCGGCTACGCGCTGCCGGCGTCCAAGGAGTGTTTACGCCCGGCACTCCGCTCAAATCCATCGTCGCGTGGGTCCACGAGCATGTCTCTCCGCTCGGTTGACCCCACAAGCGCGGACGCCGCGAAGATCACGAACGCCATCCACGCGAGATCGGCCAGCAAAAGATGGGCGATCTGAAGGGGGATGGGCGCGAGGAGCACCAGATTGACGAGCCCGAGCGCGAGCTGAGACGCGAGCGCCGTCGCGAGCAGCTTGCCCGCCCGATCGACCGCGGGGCTCGGGTTTTTTGAGCGAATCACCGATTGCGCCGTGATGGTGAGCACCGCCACGACGACCGCCGCGATGGGGTGGATCACGCGGAGCTGCTGGAGATAGTGCGCCGTCGGGGAGAGATCCGCCCGGATCCCTTCGACCAGCGTGCTGCTCCGAAACAACGTGTCGCCGAGCGCCGTGATCGCGCCCGTCACGCCCACGCCGAGGAGCCCGAGCCCCGAGACCGCGAGCAGCGCGCGCGAGGTCGCGCGGCTCGACGCGGCGACGGCGGGCGCGGGCCGATCCGAAGCCCACCATGCGGTGAGCGTCATCGACGCGACCAGCAAGAACGTGTTGATGAGATGGATCGACGTCCACACCGCGCGCATCACGCTCCGGTCCATCGCGACGTGCTCGAGGAGCACCAGCGCCGCGCCGACAAGCGCTTCGAGCACCATGAACACCATCGACGCGACCGACGCCGCGCGGCCGGGGTGCCGCTTGGGCAGCACGACGAACGCGAGCCCGACGAGGCCCATCGTCATGAAGAACGCGAGCCCCGACGTGACCCGGTGGGTGAGCTCGATGACCGTCGCGGCGCTGGGCGAGCGCGGGAGGACCTGCCCGTTGCACGTGGGCCAATGGCTCCCGCACCCGGCTCCCGAGCCCGACGCCCGGACGTACGCCCCCCAAAGAATGACGGCCAGCGTCGCCGCGACGGTCGCCCAGGCATAGATGCGAAAGGTGCGCGCGCGGCGCGCGGAAGGTTCCACGGGCGCGAATCCTAGTTCCGGGAGCCCCGCCGGACGAGCCCCCCATTCCCCCGGATCGCGTTTCTTGACGCGGGTCAATCCCTTTCCATACGAACGGTTTCCCACTCTCCTCCACCGTTGCAGCGGCTTTGCCAAACGGCTGGGTTTTGTGATGATTCCGTCAAGTTTTGGAGCCTCAGTCCTAGATGTTGGCTCCAATGTAGGTCTTCAAAATTGGCCAAACTGTTGACTCTTTTCACCTCGCTCCGTAGCGTGGCGAGGCCCCGTGGGAAAAAGTGGCAAAAATGGCCAACCCGCGGAAGGCAAGGGCCCCCGCATCCCCGATGATCACCATGTTCCGCGGTCAGTTCGAGCACGCGATCGACGCGAAGGGGCGCACCAGCTTCCCCTCGCGCTTTCGTGACGTGCTCGCGGCGGCGGGGGACCTCCGGCTCGTGCTCACCCGGGCGCTCTTCGACCGCTGCCTGCACCTCTACCCGATGCGCGCATGGGAGGAGCTCGAGGCCAAAATCGCGGAAATGCCGCAGTTCGAGCCGAACGTCGTCGCCTTCCGGCGACGGTACCTGTCGGCCGCCGTCGAGTGCGAAATCGACAAACAGGGACGGATCCTTATCCCGCCTTCGCTTCGTGACCACGCCGAGCTCACCAAAGACGTGATTTGGGCCGGCATGGGACGCACCGCCGAGCTCTGGTCCAAAGAGCGGTGGGAAGCGGCTCAAGCCATGTCCGAGGACGAGCTTCAGAGCTTCAAAGACGCGATCGCCCAACAGCTCCGCCTATGAACGTCGAGAACATCGTGCCCAAACGACAGCCCCCGCCGCCGCCCTCTCGGCCGAGCCGCGCGCTCTCCCACGTCCCGGTCCTGCGGGCCGAGGTGATCGCCGCGCTCGCCCCGCGAGAGGGAGGCCTCTACGTGGACGCGACGCTCGGCGCCGGCGGCCACGCCGAAGCCATCTTGGAGGTGCCCGGCACGAGGCTCATCGGGATCGATCGCGACGAGCGCGCGCGCGCCCTCGCCGAAGAGCGCCTCCGCCGCTTCGAAGGGCGGGTCGAGATCATCGCGGGTCGCTTCGGCGAGATCGAAGAGCTCCTCGCGGGGCGCACGGCCCTTGGCGTCCTCGCGGACGTCGGCGTCAGCTCGATGCAGCTCGACGACGCGGCGCGGGGCATGAGCTTCCGCGCCGAAGGCCCGCTCGACATGCGCATGGACACGAGCGACGGCGAGACCGCGCTCGAGCTGATCGCGCGCCTCGGAGACGACGATCTTGCCGACGTGATCTATCGCTTCGGCGACGAGCGAAGGTCGCGCCGCGTCGCGCGCTGCATCAAGCAGGCGTTCGATCACGGTGAGCTCCACACGACGACGGACCTCCGGCGCGCGGTCGTGCGCGCGGTGGGCCCCGCGCGCGTGGGCGGCGTCGACCCCGCGACGAGGACGTTTCAAGCGCTGCGCATCGCGGTAAACGGCGAGCTCGACGAGCTCAGCCGCCTGCTCGCGGCGGCGCCGAGCGTGATCGCGCCGGGCGGAGTGCTCGCGATCATCAGCTTTCATTCGCTCGAAGATCGCCTCGTCAAGCGCGCGCTCCGCGATCGCGCGACGTGGCGTCCCTTCACCAAGAAGCCCGTCGTGCCGACCGAGGACGAGGCCGCGGACAACCCGCGCGCGCGCAGCGCCAAGCTCCGCGCGGCCGAGCGGCTCGCCGAAGGCGCGGAGCTCGCGGGCGAGAACGATCTGTCCCCCGATCCCGGCGACGTCGAGGTGTCATGAAGCAGCGGCCGTTCCTCCTGCTCTGGACGCTCGCGGTCGCCGCCGCGGTCGCCGCGTTCGTGGTGCACCTCGGCCTGCGCGGTCGCACCGTGGACCTCGGATACAAGCTCGGAAAAGCGCGCGGCGAGCAAGCGCGCCTCCGCGAGGTGAAGCGCGTGCTCTCGCTGGAGGCCGCGAGCTACGAGACCCCGCAGCGCGTCGAGCTCGTCGCGCGGACGCTGCTCGGCATGACGCCGCCGCCGCCCGAGCGCGTGATCCCGCTCAAGGGCTACGCGCCCACCGCGGGCGACGATCGCGATCCCAACGACGCGCCTTCGCCTCCGCCGACCACGTCGGCCTCCGCGGGCGCGCCGGGCGCGGACGGAGGGGCGCCGTGAACAACCTCGATCCCAAGCGCGCGCGGTGGATCCGCCTCCGCATGGGCCTGCTCTGCGGGATGATGGGCCTCGGCCTCGGCGGCATCGTCTCGGGCGCGTACCACGTGCAGATCGACGACGGCGACAAGTGGCTCGAGCTCGCCGAGCGCCAGCGCCAGCGCCGCCTCCACATCCAGCCGAAGCGCGGCACGATCTACGATCGATCGGGCGCGCCGCTCGCGGAGAGCGTCGAGGTGCCGAGCGTGTCGATGGACGCGGTCGAGATGCTCCGCGGCATCGACCCCAAGTACGCGCCGATGCGCATCCAGCAGTTCTCCGAGCGCATCGCCGCGGCGCTCGATTTGCCGGTGAACGACGTCGCCGAGAAGATCAAGCGACGCCGCCGTTTCGCGTGGCTCAAGCGCCGCGTCTCCGAGGACGAGGTCAAGAAGATCCAAGCGCTCTCCGAGCGCGCGCAGCGCTACCCGATCCCGGGCCTCGCGATCGAGGGCGAGGGCCATCGCTTCTACCCGAACCGCGAGCTCGCGGGCCCGCTGCTCGGCTTCGTGGCGCCCGACGGCGAGGGCAAAGAAGGGCTCGAATTGTCGCTGGAGCACGAGCTCAAGGGCCACGGCTCCGAGGTGCACGGCCTGCGCGATCGATCGGGCAGGCTGCTCTTCTCCGAGGGCATCGAGGACGAGCAGGCGCTCGCGGGCCACAACGTCTACCTCACGATCGACAAGGCCATTCAGTTCACCGCCGAGCGCGAGCTCGCGGCCGCGATGAAGACCTACGAGGCCATCGGCGGCGCGGTGGTGGTGATCGATCCCGCGACCGGCGAGATCTACGCGATGGCGAGCACGCCCGGGTACAACCCGAACGACTACGGCGCGGCCCCGCCCGAGAACAGGCGCAACCGCGCGATCGTCGATCGCTTCGAGCCGGGCTCCACGATGAAGGTCTTCGCCGTCGCGAGCGCGCTCGCGAACAAGGCTATTTCGCCGAGCCAGCTCATCTATTGCGAAGAAGGGATGATGGCGATCGACAACGTCGTCATCCACGACACGCACGTGAGCAAATGGCTCACGCCCACGCAGGTGCTCGCGGTCTCGTCGAACATCGGCGCCGCGAAGATCGCGCTCGGGCTCGGTGAGTCGAGGCTCTACGAGGGGCTGCGCAGGTTCGGCTTCGGCGACACGACGGGCATCCCGTTCCCCGGTGAATCCTCGGGCGTGCTGCGCCCGCGCGGCAGGCCGTGGGTGCAGGTCGAGACCGCGGCCGCCGCATACGGACAAGGCATCAGCGTGACGGCGCTCCAGCTCGCGATGGGCATCGCGGCGGTCGCGAACCACGGCCGCCTGCTCGAGCCCGTCCTCGTCAAGCGCGTCACCGACGGCACCGGCAACACGCTCAACGAGTCCGGCGCGCGCGTTCGCCGCGACGCGATCCCGCCTTCGATCGCCGACGCGATGAGCGAGATGCTCGTCGCTGTCACCGAGGGTGAGGGCACCGGCGTCGAGGCGGCGATCCCGGGCTTCAAGGTCGCGGGCAAGACCGCGACCGCGCAGAAGATCGATCCGACGACGGGCCGCTACACCGACACGCACTACGTCGCGTCGTTCATGGGCTTCGTCCCCGCGGACAAGCCTCGGCTCGCGATCGCGGTCGTGCTCGACGAGCCCATGGGCGGCACGCACGCGGGCGGCTTCGTGGCCGCGCCCGTGTTCCGCCGCGTCGGCGAGATGGCGCTGCGCTACCTCGGCGTGATGCCGAAGGGCGCGGTGCCCGTGAAGATGTCGGCGACCGAAGGCCGCTCCAAAGAGCCTGATCCTGCGGACGCGGCGCTCGCGGCGCTCGGCAAGAAGACCGCGGGCGCCGAGCCTCCTGCGCCGCCGCCGCCGAGCGCGCCGCCCAAAGCGGGCGAGACGCGCGTGCCGGATCTCACGGGATTTCCGCTGCGCGAAGCGATCAAGGCCGCCATCTCCGCGGGCCTCGTCCCGAGCGTGAACGGCTCGGGGCGCCTCGCCAAGCAGGAGCCTGCGGCGGGCTCGGTCGCGCCGAAGGGCGCTGTCGTGAAGCTCATCTTCGAGCCTCCGTCATGACCGATCACGACGCGTCCACGATCGCGACCTCGCCCGTGTGGCCCGCCGCGCGCGACGGCGGCGAGAACGCCGTGCTCGCGCCGCGCAGCGCCCCCACGCCCGCGCTCACGCTCGGCGAGCTCGTGCGCGAGGTCCCGGGCGCGAGGCTCTGCGACGCCGATCGCGCGCGCGTCCCGATCGTCGAGGTGTTCCACGACTCGCGCCGCGTCGTCCCCGGATCACTCTTCGTCGCGCGGCGCGGCGCGCGCGCTGCAGGCGCGAGCTTCATCGCGGACGCGATCGCAAACGGCGCGGTCGCGGTGATGGTCGAGCGCGGGAGCGACGCGCCCTCGCACGGCGCCGCGCGCGTCGAGGTCGATCACGTCCCCTCCGCGCTCGCGTACGCGTCCGCCGCGGTCCACGGCCACCCGACGTTCGCGCTCGACGTCGTCGGCGTGACCGGCACGAACGGCAAGACCACGACCACGCACCTCGTGAAGGCCGCGGTCGAGGCCGCGTCGGGCCGCGCGGGGATCATCGGGACGCTCGGTTATCGCTTCGCCGACATCGATCTGACCGCGAGCCACACGAGCCCCGAGGCCGACGAGATCGCCCGCGTCGCCGCGGCCATGCGCGCGCGCGGCGCGACGCACCTCGCGATGGAGGTCTCGTCGATCGCGCTCGACGCGCGCAGGGTCGAGGCCGTGCGCTTCCGCGTCGCCGCGTTCTTGAACCTCACGCAGGATCACCTCGACTACCACGGCTCGATGGAGGCGTACGCCGCGGCCAAGGCGCGGCTCTTCTTCGATTTGTCGCCGGGCGCCGCGGCGATCAACGTCTCCGATCCGTTCGGCAAAGACCTCGCCGCGCGCGTCGCGCCGCAGGGATCCAGGGGGCCCTCGTCGTCGCGGCTCGCGCGGTTCTCGACGCGCGTGGGCGCGACCAACGATGAGGCTGAAATCGCGCCTCTTTCGCTCGCTTTCTCGCGCCGAGGGATCGCGATGGACGTGCGCACGCCGGCCGGGGTCATCGCGATCCGATCGCCGCTCGTCGGCGCGCACAACGCGGAGAACCTCCTCACGGCGATCGCGATCGCGCACCTGCTCGACCTCGACATGAGCGTCGTCGCGGGCGCGCTCTCCGAGACGGTCGTGGTGCCCGGGCGCATGGAGCGCTGCGACGATCCCGCGCGCGACGACATCGTCGTGATCGTCGACTACGCGCACACGCCCGACGCGCTCCTCCGCGTGCTCGCGAGCGCGGGCGCGCTCGGCGAGGGGAAGATCACGTGCGTGTTCGGCTGCGGCGGCGATCGCGATCCGGGCAAGCGGCCGCTCATGGGGCGCGCCGTGGCCGAGGGCGCGCACCGCGCGATCGTCACCAACGACAACCCGAGGAGCGAAGATCCCGAGGCCATCGCAGCCGCGATTTTGCCTGGTTTGGCAGGCGGAAAGGCCGAGGTCACGGTCGAGCTCGATCGTCGCGCGGCCATCGATCGCGCGGTGCGAACGGCCGCTCCGGGCGACGTGGTCGTCATCGCGGGCAAGGGCCACGAGCCCTACCAAATCGCAGGGGGTGTCACCTCGCCCTTCGACGATCGCGTCGAGGCTCGCCGCGCGCTCGCCGCGCGGCGATCGCAGAAGGGGAGCGGCTAGTGGCGACGCCGATCCCTAAAAATCAAGCACATTTCAGCGTCGCCGAGATCCTCACGCTGACGGGCGGCGCCGTCGTGCAAGGCGCGGGCGCCGATCGCGTGACCAACGTCTCGACCGACACGCGCGTGCTCGAGCCGGGTGGTTTGTTCGTCGCGATCGGAGGCGGGCACGATCACCTCGCGACGGCGATGAATCGCGGCGCAAAGGTCGCTCTCATCGAGCGCGACGCGAGCGCCCCCGAGGGCCTCCTCGTGATCCGCGTGGCCTCGACCGTCGCGGCGCTCGGCGATCTCGCGCGCGCGTTCACGCGTTCGTGGCGCGCTTCGGGCGCGGACAAGCGCGTCGTCGCGATCACCGGATCCGCGGGCAAGACCACGACGCGCGTCGCGACGCAGGCGCTCCTCGATCGGCTCTTCCCCGGCGAGGTCCACGCGTCGAGCGGCAACCTCAACAACCGCGTGGGCCTGCCGATGGTGCTCTTCGGGCTCGGCTCCTCGCACCGCGTCGCGCTCGTCGAGATCGGCACCAACCGGCCGGGCGAGATCGCGGAGCTGACGCGCATCGCCGAGCCCAACGCGGGCGCGATCACGCTCGTCGCGGCGGCGCACACCGAGGAGCTGCTCTCGCTCGACGGCGTCGCGGTCGAGAAGGGCGCGCTGCTCTACGGCCTTTCGAATGATGGATCCGCGCTTGGAAACGGGGACGATCACCGCGTGCGCAGGCTCGTCGCGGCGGCGCCCGCGGCGAGGCGCGCGACGTGGGGGACAACGCCGGGGTGCGACGTGCGCATCGCGCGGCGCGAGCCCATCGCGATCACGCGATCGCGCGTCGCGCTCGACGTTGCGGGTCGCTCGATCGCGTTCGAGACGTCGCTGCTGGGCGAAGCGGGCGCGCTCGCGTGCGCGGCGGCCGTCGCGATCGCCGAGGTTGGGCTCGGGGCCGAGGTCGATTCTTCGATCGCGTCGCTCGCGTTCGGCGCTGCGGGCGAAGGCGGCGGCAGGCTCGCGCCGCGCGAGCTGCGCGATGGCCCCGCGATCATCGACGACTCGTACAACGCGAACCCCGCGTCCACCGGCGCGTCGATCCGCGCGGCGGCCGAGATCGCGCGCGCCGCGAGGCGCAGGCTCGTGCTCGTGCTCGGCGAGATGCGCGAGCTCGGCGCCGAGTCGCCCGCGGGCCACGACGAGGTCGGGCGCGCGGCGGCGGCGAGCGGCGCGGCGATGGTGATCGCGGTGCGCGGCGACGCCGAGCGCATCGCGCGCTGTGCGGCCGAAGGGGGCGTCGAGGCGACGTTCGCCGAACGCGTCGAGGACGCTGCGGCGTTGCTCCTCCAGCGCGCCCGCCCGGGTGATCTCATCCTCGTGAAGGGCTCGCGATCCACAGGCACCGAGCGCATCGTCGCCGCGATGATCGCGCGCTTCGAAGGGAGCGAGCCGTGATCTACGAGCTCTTTTATCCGCTCAAGCACCACTACTCCTGGCTGAGCTGGCTCAACGTCCTTCGCTACATCCCGTTCCGCACCATCATGGCGACCATCACCGCCATGCTGCTCACGTTCGTGCTCGCGCCGTGGTTCATCCGCGAGCTCAAGCGCAAGCAGATCGGCCAAGTGGTGCGCGCGGGCGGCCCCGAGACCCACCGCGTGAAGGCGGGCACGCCCACGATGGGCGGCGCGCTCATCCTGCTCTCGCTGCTCCTGCCCACGGTGCTCTGGGCCGATCTGCGCAACCCCTTCGTGCTCGCGACGACCGCGGTCACCGCGGGCTACGGCGTCATCGGGTACTTGGACGACTACCTCAAGATCAAATGGAAGAGCTCGGGCGGGCTCCCGGGCCGCTACAAGCTCATCGGCCAGACGCTCATCGGCGGCTCCGCGATCTCGTACACGTTCCTCGCGACGTCGCGGCTGCCCGCGGATTGGAACGAGATCAAGACCAAGATCGCCCTTCCTTTCGTGGCGTTTTCGAAGCATTCGATCGACGTGCCGCTCGCGGTCTACGTGCCGTTCGCGGTGCTCGTGGTGGTCGCGACGTCGAACGCGGTGAACCTCACCGACGGGCTCGACGGGCTCGCGATCGGCCCCGTGATGATCAACGCGGGCACGTACCTCATCTGGGCGTACGTCGCGGGCGCGACCATCGCGAACTTCTCGCTCGCGACCTACCTCGACATCCCCAAGATCGCGTCGGCGGGCGAGCTGTCGATCTACTGCGGGGCCATCATCGGCGCCGGGATCGGCTTCCTTTGGTACAACACGTACCCAGCCCAAGTCTTCATGGGGGACGTCGGCTCGCTCGCGCTCGGCGGCGGGCTCGGGATGCTCGCGGTCTGCACCAAGAACGAGCTCTTGAGCATCTTGCTCGGCGGCATCTTCTTCATCGAGACGATGAGCGTCATCACGCAGGTCGTCTCGTTCCGGCTCACCGGCAAGCGCGTGTTCTTGATGGCGCCGATCCACCACCACTACGAGAAGAAGGGGTGGGCTGAGCCCAAGATCATCGTGCGCTTCTGGATCATCTCGGTCCTGCTCGCGCTCGTCTCGCTCGCCTCGCTCAAGGTGCGCTGATGGATCTCCGTGGCAAGCGCGCGGTCGTGGTCGGGCTCGGCAGGAGCGGCGTCGCCGCGGCCAGGCTCCTCTCCGCGAAGGGCGCGCGCGTCACCGCGAACGACGGCGCCCCGCGCGATCGCGTGCCCGTCGCCTCCGCGCTCGAAGCCGAGGGGACGGCGCTCGCGCTCGGCGGCCACGACGACGCGATCTTCGACGACGCCGACCTCGTCGTCATCTCGCCGGGCGTCCCCTCGTTCCCCGCGCTCGAACGCGCGGAGCGCCGCGGCGTGCCCGTCATCGGCGAGATGGAGCTCGCGTCGCGCCTCGTCTCCGCGCCGATCGCGCTCATCGGCGGCACCAACGGCAAGAGCACCACGACCGCGCTCGTCCACGCGATGATGGCCGCGTCGGGCGTTCGATCGTTCATCGGCGGCAACTTCGGCGTTCCGCTCGCCGAGGTCGTGGACCAGGCGTGGGACGTGATCGTCCTCGAAATTTCGAGCTTTCAGGCCGAGCGCGTGCCCACGTTGCACGCGCGCGCGCACGCGCTGCTCAACATCACCGACGATCACCTCGATCGATACCCGAGCTTCGACGCGTACGCCGCGGCCAAGGGCAACCCGTTCGCGCGCATGACCGATCGCGACGCCGCGGTGATCCCGCTCGGCGACGCCGCCGTCGCGAAGCAGGCCGCGCGCGGGGCCGCGCGCCACGTGACCTTCAGCGCGCTCGACGCTTCGGCGGACGCGGCGCGCGAGGGCGATCGCATCGTCCACCGGCCGAGCGGCGCGTCGTTCCCGCTCGCGTCGCTCACCATCAAGGGCGACCACAACGTCGCGAACGCGTGCGCGGCGATCGCGGTCGCGTTCGAGATGGGCGCGCGCGCCGAGGCCGTCGCGCAGGCGCTCGCGTCGTTCGAGGGGCTCGGCCACCGCACCGTGCTCGTCGGCGAGATCGCCGGCGTCCGCTACTACGACGACTCCAAGGGCACGAACGTGGGCGCGTCGGTCGCGGCGCTGCGCGGGCTCAACGAGCCGAAGGCGGTGCTCATCGCGGGCGGGCGCGACAAGCTCGGGGCGTACGAGCCGCTCGTCGCGGCGCTGCGCGATCGGGGGCGCGCGCTCGTGGTCATCGGCGAGGCGGCGGCGCGGATCGCCGAGGCGGCGCGCGGCGCGGTGCCCATCGCGCACGCCGGCTCGATGGATGAGGCCGTCGAAAAAGCCCGAGAACTTGCCCATTTCGGCGACGCCGTGCTCCTCAGTCCTGCGTGCTCGAGCTTTGACATGTTCAAGGACTACAAAGATCGCGGCGACGCCTTCGCGCGTGCCGTGGTCGCGCTCCGGGCACGTGAGGCAGCAGGGTGATGTTCTTTTCTCGCAAGAAGGCGGACGGGCCGAGCGAGCCCAAGTCTGAGCCCCCGAAGAACCGGGCCGTCAAAGCGGGCTCGGGCGCCGGTAACCGCTCGATCGACAAAAGCAGCGATGACGCGGCCGGCGGCGTGACGCGCGCGGCGGGCGCGCTCCTCCGATCGAGCCCGCACGGGCCGGTCGACGCGGTCCTCGCGGCCGTGGTGATCGCGCTCATCGGCTTCGGCGTGGTGATGGTCTACAGCGCCAGCGCGATCGAGGCGACGGTCCGCCACCACGACGCCGAGTTCTTCCTGAAGCGGCAGGTCGTGTACGCCCTCCTCGCGATCACCGCGATGTGGATCACGAGCCGCATCGACTACCACAAGCTCCGCCCGCTCACGTACCCGGTCCTGATCACGGTCGTGGTGATGCTCGTGCTCTGCGTCGTGGGCTTCGGCCATCGCGCGGGCAACGCGTACCGTTGGCTCACGATCGGGCCGGTGCACGTGCAGCCCGCCGAGACGGCCAAGCTCGGCATCGTGGTGTGGCTCGCGTATTCGCTCTCCAAGAAGGCCGACAAGATCAAGAGCTTCTCGGTCGGCTTTGTTCCGCATTTGATCGTGGTCGGGATCCTCGCGCTTTTGTGTTTGAAGCAGCCGGACTTCGGCAGCGCGGTCGTGCTCCTGTTCCTCACGTTCACGCTGCTCTTCGTGGCGGGCGCGCGCGTGCCGTACATCGCCTCGTCCGCGCTCCTGCTCGGCGCCGCCGCGGTCGCGCTCGTCATGTTCAGCGACTACCGCTTCAAGCGGTACCTCGCGTGGATGGATATGGAGCACAACCGCAACGACCTCGCGTACCAGCCGTTCCAATCGGTGATGAGCTTCGGCTCCGGCGGCGCCACGGGGCTCGGCCTCGGCCGCGGGCTTCAGGTCTTGTACTTGCCCGAGGCTCACACCGACTTTGTCTCCGCGATCATCGGCGAAGAGCTCGGGTTCTTGGGCATCCTGCTCCTCACCGCGGCGTACCTCGTCGTCGTCGCGCGCGGCGTGAAGATCGCGCTCGAGGCCGCGGACGACTACGGCAGCTACCTCGCCTTCGGCATCGCCACGATGTTCGGCGTGCAGGCGCTCACGAACCTCGCGGTCGCGATGGCGATCCTCCCGACCAAGGGGCTCACCTTGCCCTTCTTGAGCTACGGCGGGTCGTCGCTGCTCGTGAACGCGGCGGCCGCGGGGCTCCTCCTCGGCATCAGCAGGCCGCGCGTCGCGAAGGAAGAGAAGGCCGCGCAGAAGGCCCAATCGGGGCCCATGCCGAGCGCGTCCGCGCTGGTCGCGACGAGCGCCGAGGGAGGTGCGTTTTGAGATCGTCCATCGCTGGTCGCGACTCCGCGTCCGCGGGTCGCTCGGTCATCCTCATCGCGGGCGGCGGAACGGGCGGCCACGTGTTCCCGATGATCGCGGTGGGCGACGCGGTCCGCGCGATCGAGCCCTCCGCGCGCGTCGTCTACGTCGGCACGCCGCGCGGCATCGAGGCCCGGGTGATGGGCGAGCGCGGCGACGAGCTCGTCTTGATGGACGTCGCTCCGCTCCGCGGCGGCGGCCTCGCCGGGTTCTTCCGAGGCGCGCTGCGCGCGGTGGGATCCATCCCCGAGGCGCGCTCGATCGTCGCGCGGATCGCGCCCGACGCCGCGCTCTCCGTGGGCGGCTACGCGGGCGGCCCGGTCGCGCTCGCGGCGCGGCTCGCGTCGGTGCCGGTCGCGCTCTTGGAGCCGAACAGCGTGATGGGCCTCTCGAACCGCCTGCTCGCGCCGTTCGTCGAGCGCGCGTTCATCGCGTTCCCGGAGACCGAGCGGTTCCTCCGTCCGAGCGTGGTGCGCCGCACGGGCGTGCCGCTCCGCCGCGCGTTCGAGCCCTCGCCGTACGCGCCCAACGCGGGCCGCGTGCGCCTGCTCGTGCTCGGCGGGAGCCTCGGCGCCAAGGCGCTCAACGAGACGGTGCCCGAGGCGATCGCGATCGCGATCGCGCGCGGCGCGGACGTCGAGGTCACGCACCAGACGGGCCGCGATCGCGACGAGGACGTGCGCGCGCGCTACGCGTCGATCGGCCTCGCCGACCGTGTAACGGTGTCCCCGTTCATCAACGACGTTGCACAGGAGCTCACGCGCGCGGACGTCGTTCTCCAGCGCTCCGGCGCGTCCGCGGTCTCGGAGCTGACCGCGATCGGGCGCGCGTCGATCTTGGTGCCGTACCCGTTCGCGGCCGACGATCACCAGCTCAAGAACGCGCGATCGCTCGCCGCGTCGGGCGCCGCGATCGCCGTCCCGCAGAAGGAGGCCACGGCCGAGCGGCTCGCCGCGTCGATCGTGGACCTCGCGTCGAGCCCCGCGCGCAGGCTCGCGATGGCCGACGCCGCGCGCGCGCTCGGCAAGCCGGAGGCCGCGCGCGAGATCGCGCGCGAGCTGCTCACGCTCTCGCAGAGGCGCGCAGGTCACGCGCCCGCCGTCACCCTCGGGGAGGCGTTTTGATGTTCCGTGGTCGTGTCCGTCACGTTCACTTCGTCGGCATCGGAGGCGTCGGCATGAGCGGCCTCGCCGAGATCCTCCGCTCGCTCGAGTTCGAGGTCTCGGGCTCCGACATGAAGGAGGGCGACACCACGCGCAGGCTCCAATCGCTCGGCGTGCGCGTCGACATCGGGCACCGCCACGAGAACATCGCGGGCGTCGACGTCGTCGTCTACTCGTCGGCGATCCGGCCCGAGAACCCCGAGATCGCGGAGGCCCGCGCGCTCGGCATCCCGGTGATCACGCGCGCCGAAATGCTGGCCGAGCTGATGCGCGTCAAGTACGGCGTCGCGATCGCGGGCTCGCACGGCAAGA
>CAYTJL010000001.1:117981-142471 GCA_964437785.1 uncultured Polyangiaceae bacterium | reverse complement strand
GAGCCTTTATCGCTCAATCGCAGAGCGGGCAGCCGAGCGGGCACGTCCCGCCGTCGACGTCATAACACTTGGGGCCCATCGAAGGGCCGGGGCCCTGCACGTCGCAGCAGAGCTGGCCGGGGCCGCAACACTCGGTGTTGCAACACGTGCCGCCCGGGCCGCACTGCTGAGGCGTGTTGCAGGGGGGCGTGACGCACATGCCCCCTTGGCAGAAGGGCGGGTTGTTCGTGCACGGCATGCCGCATTTGCCGCAGTTGAAGGGGTCGTTTTGCACATACACGCACTGGTCGCCGCAACACTCGAACGGCGCCGCGCAGTTCTGCGGGGTGCACGCGCCCGTGCCGCTCGACGTGCTGCCCGTGGACGTGCTGGTGCTCGTCGACGTGCTGGTGGACGTGGAGGTGCTCGTGCTCGTGCCGCTCGACGTGCCCGTCGAGCCGGAACCGCCGGTGTTGGTGCCCCCGCCCGACCCTTGCGTGGTCGAGCCGCACGCGCCCGCGACCACGCCAAAGCCCATTGCCGCCGCGCCCGAGAGGATAAGCCACGTTCTCATGAATCGAGGATAGACCCATTTGCGCTCCTCGCACAACCCCTCTCGCGCCGCCCGGCGGCTCTTCTTGAGATGCGCGCACGAGGTGACGTATCCTCGCGGGCACCATGAGACACGCCGCCGCGCTCCTCTCCGCCGTCACGCTCCTCCTCGCCGCAAAAGGCGCGCTCGCCGCGACGTATCAAGTCGGGCCGGGCAAGCCGTACGCGCACCCGAACGCCGTGGCGGGCCTGCTCCAGCCGGGCGACGTGGTCGAGATCGACGGCGACGCGTCGTACGCGGGAGGCATCGTGTTCGATCAACCCGGCACGAGCGCCCAGCCGATCACCATCCGCGGGATCCGAAAGAACGGCAATCGCCCCATCCTCGGGGGCGGCACCAACACCGTCGAGGCCCGCGCCGATCACTACATCTTCGAGGCGCTCGACCTCACCGGCGGCTCCTTCCGGTGCTTTTACCACCACGCCGACGACATCACCCTCCGCGACTCGGTCATCCACGACTGCCCGGCGCACGGCTTGCTCGGCGCGGACACCGACTCGGGATCACTCCTGCTCGAATACACGGAGGTCTACGGGTGCGGCAGCGGCACGCAGGAACATCAGATTTACATGGCGACCGACGAGACGGCTTACCCCGGCTCGGTCTTCCGCATGCAGCACTGTTACGTGCACGACGCGACCGGCGGGAACAACGTCAAGTCGCGCGCCGAGCGGAACGAGATTTATTATAACTGGATCCAAGGCGCGCTCTATCACGAGCTCGAGCTCATCGGCCCGGACGGCCAAGACCCCGCGCTCGCGCGCGAGGACTCGGACGTGGTGGGCAACGTCCTTTTCAAAGACAACACCTTCTCGGTGGTGCGCTTCGGCGGCGACGGCACCGGCGAGACCGCGGGGCGCTATCGCTTCGTCAACAACACGGTTGTGGTCAAGCCCAACAGCAGCGCGGTGTTCCGGCTCTTCGACGCGATCGAGAGCCTGGAGGTCCACAACAGCGTCTTTTTGGTGGACGGCGGGAGCGGCCTCAACATGCTGCGTGAGGTGGAGGCCAATTGGGTCAACGGCCGCGTGGTCGCGGGCAGCAACAACTGGGCTCCGATGGGCGCCGCCAACGTCCCTCCCGAATGGACAGGCACGATCGCAGGCGCGGATCCCGGCCTCGCCGACGTGGCCGCGCGCGACGTCCACCCCACCATGACGAGCCCGCTCGTCGACGCCGGCAACAACGCCCTTCAAGGTCCGCCCGGATATCCCTTTCCCCCGCCGCTCGGCCAAGCGTCGTTCATGCCGCCGGTCCACGCGATCGAGGCCGACGGCGCCGCGCTCCCGAGGCCGGTCGCAGGCACCATCGATATCGGAGCGTATGAGTTTGGACAAGGCGGCTCCGGCGGATCCGGCAGCGGATCGAGCGGGAGCAGCGGTATGAGCAGCAGCAGCGGTGGTGTGACCAGCAGCAGCGGTATGAGCAGCAGCAGCGGCGGCGCGGGCGGGAGCGGCGGAATGGGCGGTGAAGGAGGCGGCTCCGGCGGCGGCGGCACGATCGATAAAGGGAGCTGTAGTTGTCGCGCCGCGGGCGACGACGGACCGAGCGCCGCGCTGATTCCCATCTTGGTCGGCTTGGGCGCTTGGATCGCGCGGCGCAGGCTCACCGCCCGGGCGGCCGCGGCCGCTCGCGCCGCCCGCCCGCGAGGTGCGCGAGCCGCTCGATGAGCCAACGGCCGGCGCGGCCGGGCGGATCGCGCTTGAGGAACACAGCGTCGATGTCGACCTGAAAGTCCTCGTTGGGCCAGCCTTCGGGCCGAATCTTCACCAGCGCTCCTCGATCGATGTCGTCGGCGACGAGATGACGAGGCATGGTCCCCCACCCGAGCCCCGCGAGCAGCACAGAGCGTTTGGTGGCGAGCGAGCCGACGAGCCATTGCTCCGACCCCACGGTGCCGCGTTGAAACCCGGCTGTGTAAGGGCTGCGATCGGTGAGCGTCACCTGCACGTGAGGGCGCAACACCGCGTCGGACAAAGGGCCACGCGCCTTGGCCAAAGGATGGTGAGGCGCCGCCACCGGCACGAGGCCGATCGTCGCGATAGGCTCCCTCGTGAGCCCGTCGGGCTCGATCTCGAGCGGCCCGCTGAGGCCGAGCCCCACCGTCCGGCGAACGACCATCTCGGCGACCTCGCCCAAAGGGCCTGTCCGCACGTCGAGCCTCGTCGTGGGGAAGCGCCCCCGCAGATCGTGGAGCACGATCAACAAGCACTCCATAGGGAACATCTCGTCGACGGCGATGGACAACACCGCTTCGACCCCCTTGCCGAGCGTCCTCGCGAGGCCGCCGATGCCGTCCAGCTCTTCGAGCGCCCTCCGCGCGTGCTCGAGCACCCGCTGCCCCGCCGCGGTGAGCGCCGGGCGATAACCGCTCCTGTCGAAGAGCGGGATCGCGAGCGTCGCCTCGAGCGAAGCGATGTTTTGGCTCACGGCGGATTGGCTCTTGCCGAGCGCCGCGGCGGCCGCCGAGAAGCTCCCGTGGTCGGCGGCGGCGACGAGCGCGCGGAGCTTCTCGGGGGACAGATCGATCGCTTCGGACACCATCGGCCGAGCTTATGATGATCTTTCGTTAATGACCAGTTTTTCTTGGGGCTCACAGGATGTATCAAAGGGGGCGTGGAGGAAAGGATGACACCATCATGAAGCCTCGTTCGGTCACACGTTTGCTCTCTTCGACGCGGACGCGCGAGGGCGCCGGGTTCATCGTTCGCAGGCCTTTCCCTGTGCCGGGCGTCGAGCAGGTGGACCCCTTTTTGCTGCTCGACGAGATGGGGCCCGTCGACAACGCGCCTGGGCAGGCCGTCGGCGCGCCCGACCACCCGCATCGCGGGTTCGAGACCGTCACGTACATCCTCGAAGGCGAGGCCGAACATGAGGACTCGGCGGGGAACCGGGGGCGCATCGGCCCGGGCGACGTACAATGGATGACGGCGGGCCGCGGCGTGGTCCACAGCGAGATGCCCTCTCGACGGATGCAGGCCGAGGGCGGCAGGCTGCACGGGTTCCAGCTCTGGGTGAACCTGCCCAAGCGCGACAAGATGATGGAGCCCCGCTATCAAGAGATCCCCGCCGCCCGGATCCCCAAGGCCACGTCCCCGGACGGGCGCGCGCGCGTCGCGGTGATCGCAGGAGAGGCGCTCTCGGTCTCCGCGGTCATCGAGACGCGGACGCCCATCGCGTACCATGATTGGACGCTCGACGCGGGCGCGAGCGTCGATGTCGCGCTGCCCCCGAGCTTCACCGGATTTGCGTTCGTCTTCTCGGGCGAGGCGATCATCGGCGCCCCCGGCGAGCGGGTGATCGACGGGCAAGCCGCGCTCTTCGCCGCCGGCGGGCCGCTCCATCTGGAGAGCGCCAAAGGCGCGCGGCTGCTCCTCATCGCGGGTGAGCCGATCCGCGAGCCCGTCGCGCGATATGGCCCCTTCGTCATGAACACGCCTGTCGAGATCGAGCAGGCGTTCCGCGACTATCGCGCAGGCCGGATGGGGGCCATCGCGCGCTGATACGACATCAGCCCACGATCCGCTCGAACAAGAGCGCCGCCGCGCGCCTCCGCGAGATGGAGAGCGCCACGCCCGGCTCGCCGCCCGCGCCCACGCACGACGGACAACCCCCCTCACACGAGCACCCCAGGACGAGCGCGCGCGCCCGATTCAAGAGCTCCTCCGCGCGCTCATAGATGCGCTCGGCGAGGCCCACGCCGCCGGGGACGTTGTCGAACAAGAAGACCGTAGGGTCAAAGCCTGTTGCTTCTTCGCCCGTGTCGCCGAGGGATTGGCCGAGGTCGTGCGGATCACACATGAGCGCGAGGCACGACACCGCTTCGAGCGCGGCGCCCACGCCGCGGAGCCCCTCGACGCGGAGCGCGGTGTCGGGGCAGAGCGAGAGAGGCACGGTGAGCATGAACGAGGTCGTGTGCTTTTGGATGTCGGGCAAACGCACCTCGCCATAGCCCGTGTTCTCGTGGGTGAAGAACTTGATCTTCTTGAACCCCACCACCTTCTCGACCACGCTCACCTCGCCCCACGCGAGCTTGGCCGCGCGGAGCGGCCGGTCCGCCGTGACGTCGATGACGCTCACCTTGCGCCGGGTGAGCGCCGTGGTGAAGTAGTCGGGCTCGACCTTGGTCACATAGGCTTTGTGGTTCTCGTAGTCGAGCCGCTCGACTTGATATTGCTCGCCGTCGTGCTGATAAATGGCCTGATCGTGCAGCATGGTGTGCGCCGCGCGGAAGTCCAGCTCACCGAGCACGCGCCCCTTGGCCTTGTCGATGATCACCACGTTGTCCCAACCCACGCTGCGGAGGCTCACGTGGTTGGCCGGATAAGCGTCCGTCGACCAGTGGAACCGCCCGTCGGGCGCCGCGTGCACCACGCCGTGATCCGAGAGGAAGCCCAGCGCGGCGCCGGTGTCGCTCGGGGGGAGCACCGCGTACGGCTCGCCGCCCAAAAAGGGCAGCTCGAACGCGGCGCACTTGAGATGTTGAATCAAGATCTCGGTGTTGGAGGGGTCGATGCGCGCGCTCTCGACCGCGCCGTCGAACAGGGCCTCGGGCGTGCGCGCGAGGTATTGATCGACCCCCGCGCTCGACGTGATGAGCACACCGATGGATGGAGTCCCGCGCCTGCCCGCGCGGCCGAAGCGCTGCCACGTGCCCGCGATGGAGCCCGGGTATCCCGCGCAGATGACCGCGTCGAGATCCCCGATGTCGATCCCCAGCTCGAGCGCGTTGGTCGCGACCACACACAAGATCTCGCCCTCGCGCAAACCACGCTCGATGCCCCGCCGCACCTCGGGCAGATAGCCGCCGCGATACGCCATGATGGCGCCCTCATCGAGCCGCTCGTTCGCGAGCGCGTCGCGCAGATACTTGACCATCACCTCGACCGCGTTGCGCGATTGGCCGAACACGATGGTCGGCACGCGCGCGCGGCAGAGATCCGCGGCGAGCGACACAGCGCTCTTCCAGGTGCTTTGGCGAATCCCGAGCTCGGCGTTCACGACAGGAGGGTTATAAAGGAAGATCCGGCGTTCGCCCGCGGGGGCGCCCGACTCGTCCACGAGCGTCACGTCGCTCTCCTCGACGCCAAAGAGCTTGGCCGCGTGCGCGCGCCCGTTGCCGATGGTCGCCGTCGCGCTCAAAAAGATGGGATCCGCGCCGTGAAAGCGCGCCGCCCGCCGGAGCCGCGCGAGCACGTGCGCCACGTGCGACCCGAACACCCCACGATACGTGTGCAGCTCGTCGACCACGACGTACCGCAGCTTTTGCAGCGCGCGCGCCCAATGTGCGTGGTTCGGCAGGATGCCGGCGTGGAGCATGTCGGGGTTGGTCATCACGATGGATGAGCGCTCCCGCGCCGCCCGCCGCGCGTCCCCCGGCGTGTCCCCGTCGAACACGATGGCAGGGATGGTGAGCCCCGCCTCGCGCACGAGCGCCTGCGCGGACGCCTCCTGATCGCGCGCGAGCGCCTTGGTGGGGTAGAGATAGAGCGCCGTCGCCGTGGGATCGCGCGTGATCGCGTCGATGACAGGGAGATGAAAGCAAAGGCTCTTGCCGCTCGCCGTGGGCGTGGCGATGACCACGTTCCGCCCCTGCCTCGCGGCCTCGATCGCGCGCGCTTGATGGCTGTAGAGGCGCGAGATGCCGCGGCGAGCGAGCGCGTCCGCGAGCCCGGGCGCGAGATCCTCGGGCAGGTCGGCGTACGAAGCGGCCTTGGCCGCGATCCCCCGATCGGCCGCCAAACAAGGGCGGATCGCGCCCGACGAGAGCCACCTCTCGACAACGGAAGAGAGACCCGTTTGAACGGCCCAGGGAGGTGCAGGCATGGGGCCGATACTAAACGGATGACGAGGTGAAGGGGTAGGGAGATTTCGTGTTTGACAATCACGATTGATCGGGCCCGCCGAGCGCGCCGCCGATCGAAGCGCCGATCGATGCTAAGGCGTCGAGGCGCACGGCGCCGTCTTCGTCGAGCCCTCGTACCCAAGGCACCATCACGAGCCGCGGCGCGAGCGGCGAGAGCGCCTCGATCACGCGCTCCTCCGCGGCGACCTGCGCGGCCACGTAGCGGAGGATCGCGCGCGCCTCGGGCTCGGCCGCGATCGGGAGCGCGGCGAGCTCGTCCGGGAGCCTGCGCGGCAGCGCGCGGTTCACCGCGACCGCGCCGACGGAGAGGCCGGTGGCCGTGATCGCGCGCGCGATCGCGATCGCGCCGTCCGCCGCGTCGGCGCGCGTCGCGCTCACCACGACGAGCTCGGTCGACGGATCGCGGAGCCACGCGTGCGCGCGCGCCAGCCGATCGAGCATGCGCGTCGCGAGCGGCTCGATGCGCGCCGACAGCTCGCTCAAGTCGCGCAGGACCGCGGCGCCGACGAGGTGCGCGAGCCCGAAGAGCGCGCGGCGCACGCCCCGCTCCACGAGCCCATGGCCGCGGAGCCACCGCACGAGCGAGCCTTCGAGGAGCGCCGTGACGCTCGCGGGCCGGCGCAGCAGATCGATCGCGTTCTTGCCCGGCGCCGTGTCGATGATGAGGTCGTCGAGCGCGGGGTGATCGTCGGCCCACTCCACCGCGCGGATGGCGGCGATCGCGTCGACCGACGCCGCGAGGCGATCCGCGATCGCCACGAAGAACGGGTTCGCGGTGAGGACCGCGTCGTCACCCGCCCAGCGGCGAAGGCTCTCCTCGGGGCAGAGCAGCGCCGCGCGCAGATCGCCGCCGCACGGCACGACGACCTCGCGATCGCCGAGCCCGAGGCCGAGCGCGCTCGCGAGCCTCTTCGCGGGATCGACGCCGAGCAAGCCCACGCGGCGCCCCGCGCGCGCGAGCGCGATCGCGCGGCCCGCGGCCAACGTTGTCTTGCCGACGCCTCCCTCGCCGAGCATCACGATGAGGCGCGGGCTCACGCGGCGTCCCCGAGGATCGGCCCGATCGCCGAGGACGCCGCGCGCGCGACGTCGAGCGGCGTGACGTCGCCGCGCTCCAGCACCTGATCGCCGATCACGATCGTGCCGCGCTCCGTCGCGCCTTCGAGCGCTCGCCGGAGCTGATCCGACGCGCGCGTGCGCGCCGAGAGATCCGCGTCGATCGAGAGCATCGCGTCGCGCGATCGGCGCGGGAGCCCCGCCGCCGCGCGCGCGATCCACGCGCGCTCGCCCGCGCCGACGAGCGGGCTCCGGTTGATGATCGCCGCGAGCGGCCGCCGCTTCATCGCCGCGGTCACGCGCGGCACGAGCTCGAGCGTCTCGATCACCGCGAGCTGCTCCGGCGACGAGACCACGATCGCGCCCGTCCACGAGGGATCCGCCATCATCGACGTCACGCGCTCGATCTCCACGGAGAGCAGGCCGCCCGCGCCGAACGAGGCGAGCGTCGCGGGCATGTCGAGCAGCGACGCGCCGTGGCCCGTCGCGGGGACGTCCGCGATCACGTGATCGAACGTGAGCCCCGCCTCGCTCGGTGCGAGCGTGGTGAGCCACCACAGGTGCCCGACGAACATAAGCTCCGCGAACCCGGGCGCGCCGTCGATGAAGCGACGCACGTGCGGGCCGTCTATGATCCTTCGATAAAAGAAGCCTAGGTGAAGGTGATCGACGAAGTAACGGCGGAGCGTGTCGTCGAGCTCGTAGTCCATCACCGAGAGGCGGGGCGCGATCTCGACGGGGAAGGGGCCGGGCGCCGCGCGGCCGAACCAAGGCGCGATGGGCCCCGCGAGGCTCCACTCGACGATCAGCGATCGCCGCCCGCGCGCCGCGAGCGCGAGCCCCAACGCCGCCGCCGTGGTGCTCCGGCCGACCCCGCCTTTGCCGAGCACGATCACGATGCGCGGCAACATCGCTACGCCGCCTCCCGCGGGTGCGGAGGATCCACGCTCGCGGCCCCCGCCGCGCCGCGGAGGATCGTCGCGCCGAACGACGCGAGCTCCGTGCGCGCGACCCCCGACGAGGCGAGCGCCGCGCCCGCGCGCTCGATCTCGATCGACGCGAGGGCCTGGGCCTCGCCGAGCGCGCCCGAGCTCATCACCGCGCGCGCGATCGAGCCGACCTCGCGCTCGCGCGGCGCGCCGGCCGACCACAGGCGATCGAGGGCGCCGCGGATCGACGGATCGCGGCGCGCGGCGAGGATGAGGACGGACGAGGGCGTCGCGCTGCGGAGGTCCGAGAGCGTGTCCTTGCCCGACGCCGGATCGATGAGATCGCGGAGATCGTCGGCGATTTGAAACGCGACGCCGAGGTGCCTGCCGAACGCGTCGAGCGCGCGCGCCGCGCCTTCGCGCTCGGCGAGCATCGCGGGCGCGCGGCCGCACCACGCGAAGAGCGCGCCGGTCTTGCCCTCGGCGATGGATCGCCACTCGTCGAGCGTGAGATCGGCGCGCCCGCGCGCCTCGATCTCGGCGATCGCCGCGCGGGTCATCTCGGCCGCGACCGCGAGGGCCGAGGCCATGATCGCGCCCGGCAGCGCCACGAGCTGATCGAGCGCGCGCGTGAGCACGTAGTCGCCCGCGAGCACCGCGACCGCGTTGCCGAAGCGCGCGTTCGCCGTGGGGACGCCGCGCCGCACGCGGCCCTCGTCGACGACGTCGTCGTGCAGCAAGCTCGCCGCGTGCATCAGCTCGGCCGCGACGGCGACGCGCATCGACGCGAGCGCGGGCGCGCCGAGCGCCTCGGCGACCGTGAGCGCGAGCTCGGGCCGGAGGCGCTTGCCCGAGGGCGCGAGCACGAGCCCGCGCGCGGCTTCAATCATGGTTCCTTCGCCGACCGCGAGGGCGGAGCGCAGACCTTCTTCGAGAGATGTCCTCATCGCGTCACCAGGAGACCGGCGCTCGCTCCGATCGACATGGCCACAAAGCTCGCGAGCGTGAGAGCTTGCGCGGGGATGACGTCGCGCGTGCGCGCGTAGCGCTTCGCGAGGCGCGCCGCCGCGAGCGCCGCGAACGGGAGCCCGGCGAAGCCGAGCCACACCGCGCGCGGGAGCCCGCCGATCCACGGCAGGAGCGCCAACAGGCCGAAGGCGAAGACGGGGAAGAGCACGAAGGCCTTGCTCGCCGCGCGCTTTCCGAGGCGGACGACCAACGTGCGTTTGCCCGAGGCAGCGTCGGCGATCGCGTCGGGGAATTCGTTGATGAACAAAAACGCGCCGATTTGAAGGCCGAGCGGGATGGAGAGGAGGAACGCGCGCGGCGTCAGCTCCCCGCGCGCGACGAGGTAGGTGCCGGCGAGGGTGAGCGGGCCATAACACACGAAGACCGCGAGCTCGCCGAGCCCTCGATACGAGAGGCGCACAGGCGGAGCGTGGTAGAAGAACGCGAGCGCGCCGCCCGCGAAGCCGAGCGCGAGCACGCGCGGCTCGCGCGCCGCGAGGTGGAGCCCGATCCCCAACGTCAGCGCATAGAACACCGCCGCGACGACGGCGGTCTGCGCGCGGGTCCACAGCCCGTCGACGAGCACGCGTTTGCCGCCCGAGAAGGGGCTCCTGTCCTCTTCGGTGACGCGCACGTCCGTGCCCGAGTCCCAATCGACGAGCTCGCCGGAGGCGTTCTTCGCGGCCTCCAAACAGAAGATCCCGACGAACGAGAGCGCGAGCGCGGCCCAACGGATCTCGCCGAGCGAGCGCGCATCATGGATGGCGAGCGCCGCGCCGAGGACCATCGACGCGACGGAGGCCAACGTGATCTTCGGATCGGCCACGCGGAGCACGCCGCGCCAAAACCGCGATCCACCCCACGAGAGGTCCTTTGAGACATCCATCCTCTCGTGGCTCGCGCTCATGCGCCAACGCGGTTTGCAAGGACCGAGCCTCGCGGCGCGCGGAGGCCGGAACGGCCTTTGCAACACGCGACTTCACCACGAGGAAGACGCAAGGAGAGGAGAGATTATGTATGTCGTGACATGCGCGACCAGCAGGACCGGATCGAAGGTCGCACGCCTGCTCCTCGACGCTGGGCGCAAAGTCCGCGCGGTGGTGCGCAACCCCGAACGATCAGGCGCGCTCCGCACGCTCGGCGCGGAGGTGGTCGCGGCCGATTACCGCGATTTGCCCGCGCTCACCGCGGCGCTCGAAGGCGCGCGCGCGGCGTACGTGATCCCGCCGCCTCTTCCGGTCACGGCGACAGGCCATCACGCGTATCGCGTCCAATGCACCGAGGGCGCGGCCCAAGCGATCAGCATGGCCAAGGTGCCTTATGTGGTCTCGCTCAGCTCGTTCGCGGCGCAGCACAAAGAGGGCACCGGGATGATCAAGAGCTGTCACACGGCCGAGAAGATCCTCGACTCCATCGCGGGCACCTCGGTCACCCATCTCCGGCCCTCCTTCTTTTTGGAGAACTGGGCGGCGCAGATCCCGATGGTAAAAAAGGGAATCCTGCCGAGCTTCCTCGGGCCTTTGGACAAGCCCTTCACCATGGTGGGGACCAACGATATCGCGGTCACCGCGGCGAGGCTCATGCTGGAGCCCCGTGAGGGCCGCCGCGTCGTCGAGCTGACGGGCGCGCGCGACGTCAGCGTGGCCGAGATCGCCCGCGCGTTCGGAGATCTGGTGGGGCACGAGGTGAAGCCCGCCCTCGCGCCCGTCGAGACCATGGCGGAGACGCTCGCGGGCATGGGGTTCTCCCGCGAGACCGCGGACAACTATCAAGAGCTGTTCGCCGCGATGATGACTGGGCACGTGGCGCTCGAAGGCGCGGTCCCGCTCGAACGCGGCGCCTTCGGGCTCTCGTACACGCTCGGCGCGATGCTCAAGCGCGCTACTGCACCGTGATCGCGAGCTTGTAAAGGAACACGGAGTCCGGCGAGAACATCTGCGACGCCGAGACGCGCACGTAATACGTGCCCGCGGCGAGCCCGGTCGCGGTCGCGAGCGAGCAATAATCCCCGTTGGCCGCGTCGATGTCGTCGTTCTGCGCGAGGCTCGTCGTGCCGTTCGTCGCGTAGATCTCGATCTCGCTGTCGAGCGCGCCGGCGGCGCACGCCCCGTCGCCGAGGTCCTGCACCTCGGCGGTGATCGTCGAGCTCGGCCCAGGCACGTTGATCGCGATGTAGTCTTGATCGCCCGGCGGGAACACCGTGGCCGTGTAAGGGCTCACGTAGGGAGTCGCCATCATCGACGTGTCGTTGGGCTCGATCTCGTCGACCGGGATGAAGTCGGTGAGCAGCGTATAAGGCCCGAGGTCCATGGGCGTGTATCCATCGACGAAGATGGTGAGAGGGACGTTGCCGTCGACCACGATGGCGAAGGCCTCGTCCATGCCCCCGCCGCTCTGATCGACACACGCGATCTCGCTCATGGGGTCGTCGCACGTCGAGCGCACGTAAATCCCGAGGTCGGCCGCCGATTGGAGCGTGAAGCCGAGGACGCCGTCGCTCGGCGGCGTAAAGCTGTAAATGACCTCGTATGCGCCGCTGCCCGTGCAGCTCCCGGCGAAGCTGTTCGAGCCCGTGGTGGTGTCGCCCGCGTTGGTCGCCAGCGCCGCGACGGGCGAGGCGCAGAGCATGGATACCGAGCAGAGCGGGCTCTGCGCGCAATCCCCATCTTCACAGTCGATGAGGCCGTCTGCGTCGTTGTCGATGCCGTCGTCGCATGTCTCGGGGAGGAAATTGCACATGGGATCGCAGGTGACGCCGTCGGGCGGATCACACTGCTCGGCGCCCTCGACGAGGCCGTCTCCGCACATGGGCGCGTGGCTCGCGATGGTGAGCGTAAAAGGCCCTTGCTCGCCGAGGTCGTACCCGTCGACGATCACGTACACCACATCTCCCTGGTTCACAGGGACGCTGAGCTGCTCGGTCTCGCCCCCGAACCCCACGTCGGCGCAGCCGAGCTCGGTGTTGGTGTCGCCGCAGGTGGTGAGCACGTAGACCCCGAGATCCGCGGCCCCGTCGAGCGTGATGTCGAGGATGCCGGTTTGGGCGGCGGTCACCTCATACACCACCTCGGGCGCGAGGCCGTTTTGACAGCTCGACGTCATCACGTCGGGCTGACCGGCGGTGCTCCCGTTTTGCGTCGAGGGATCGGCCGCGACGACGGGCATCGCGCAGCTCGACATGGTCCCGCTCGACGTGCTGGACGAGGACGATGAGCTGCTCGACGTACTGGACGAAGACGTGCTCGACGTGCTCGACGTGCTTGACGTGCTCGACGTGCTGGAGGTGCTGGTGGACGTGGAGGTCGACGAGCTCGACGAGCTCGGCCCCGACCCGCCATCGCCGCCGCCGCCGCCGGTGCCGATGTTGGTCCCTTCGGCGCACGCCGTCACCGCGCCTGCGGTGAGGAGCGCGATCGAGGACAACACCATCGAGCCCGAGAACCAACCCCCGCCGTGAGCGCGCATCATGATTCGACCTCCGCTATCCGTGCTGCAAAAGCCTGTTCAAGCGCGCGCAGTATCGCGCAGCGAAGGGCGCTCGTCACGGCCGAAGAGAGGGATCGCGCGCGATCGCGGCGAGCCGCACCGCGCCGTTGAGCCGGCCGCAAGAGGCGTTTATCCTGGCGCCGTGCAAACGAAGAGGACCGCGCTCGTGCTCGTGCTCGCGCTCGCGCTCGTGATCGGTGATCGCGACGCGCGCGCGCACGACGAGCCCTCCCGGGCGATCGCGACGCTCGACGCCGCGCTCGAAGAGAGCCCCGGCGACGTCGACAAGCTCCTTGCGCGCGCGGCGCTGCTACGGGCCGCGGGCAAGCTGGAACGCGCGGCGCTCGACGCGGGGCTCGCCTCGATGCTCGATCCGTTTCGTCAGGACGTGTGGGTCGAGCGCGCCCTCGTCGCGAAGGCCCAAGGCGACGCCGCGCTCGCCGAGCGCGGGCTCTCGCGCATCGTCGACGCGGGCGGCGCGAGCGTGGTTGTCTTGGTCGCGCGCGCCGAGATCCGCGCCTCCCAACAACGCTTCTCCGAGGCGCGCGCGGACTACGACGCTGCGCTCGCGAAGCGCCCCGACCCCGAGCTCTACCTCGCGCGGGGGCGCGTCGACGAGGCCATGAATCGGCTCGATCGCGCGGCGGAGGGCTATGCGGAGGGCGTCAACGCCACGAGCGCGATCGCGCTCCGCCTCGCGCTCGTGCGCGCCGAGCGCGCGCGGGGCAAGCCCGAACGAGCGCTCGCCGTGCTCACCGACGCGATCACCACCCAAGCGCCGAAGGCCGAGTGGCTGCTCCTCCGCGCCGAGGTCTATGACGAGATGGGCAAACGCCCCTCCGCGGCGCGCGACCGCGCCGGCGCCCTCGCCGAGATCGACGCCGCGCTCCGCGCCAAACCAACCGATCTCCACCACACGCGGCGAGCGAAGGCGCTCCTCGCGCTCGGCCGCAACGAAGAGGCGCTCCGGGTGCTCAAGGCCGTGGTGAAGAGGAGCCCGTCGTACCGTGAAGCAGCGGTGTTGATCGAGGACGCAACGCGAAAGACGGCGAAGAAGACCCCATGAAAAAGACCCTCTCGTACGGCCTCGGCGCGGCCCTCGTCACCCTCTCTCTCCCGCTCGCGGCGCAGACGCTCGAGCGCGCGCCTTACCTCCAAATGGCGTCGCCCACCTCGGTGACCGTCGTTTGGACCACGGTGGGCGCCTCCGACAGCGTCGTGCGGTATGGGCCGAGCCCGAACATGCTCAATCAAACCGCGCAGCTCGCCGCGCAGGTGACGCAGCACGAGGTGAAGATCAACGGCCTCTCGCCGAGCACGACGTATTATTACGAGGTCGGCGCCACCGGCGTCCCGCTCGCGGGCGCGGACGCGACGCACTTCTTCCGCACGTCGCCGACCGCGGGCCAAAAGAAGAAGTTCCGCGCGTGGGTGCTCGGCGACTCGGGCACGGGCGATCAGAACCAAGCGGCGGTGCGCGACGCGATGCTCGCCCACACGGGCTTTTACAAGCCTCATCTCTTCTTGCACATGGGCGACATCGCCTACACGAGCGGGACCACCGCGCAGTTCACCAATTACTTCTTCGGCGCCTATCCGACCATCCTCCGCAACACCCCGGTGTGGCCCACGCTCGGTAACCACGAGGGGCAGAGCTCCGACTCGGCCACGCAGACAGGCACGTATTACACGGCGTACGTGCTGCCCGCCGCGGGCGAGATCGGCGGCGTGCCCTCGGGCACCGAGGCGTATTATTCGTTCGACTACGCCAACGTGCACTTCGTCGTGCTGAATTCCCAAGACGTCTCGCGCGCGCCGAACGGGCCTATGCTCACCTGGCTCGCGGCGGATCTCGCGGCCACGAGCCAAGACTGGATCATCGCGTATTGGCACCACCCGGCGTACACCAAAGGCACCCACAACTCCGACACCGAAGGTCAGCTCGTCGAGATGCGTGAGAACGCGCTGCCCATCTTGGAGGCGGCGGGCGTGGATTTGGTGCTCGCCGGGCACTCGCACATTTATGAGCGCTCGTTCCTGATCGACGGCGCGTACGCGACGCCCACCACGGCCCAAGGCCACATCAAAGATCCCGGCGACGGGCGGCCCCTCGGCAATGGGCCTTATAAGAAGTCGACGGGCCAAACCGCGCACGAAGGTGCGGTGTACGTGGTGGCGGGCCACGGCGGCGCGAGCACCGGCGGCGCGGGCAATCACCCGGTCATGTACTTCAGCGAGGTCGCGCACGGGTCGTGTCTGCTCGACGTGCAGGACAACCGCGTCGCGCTCCTCAACGTGCGCGCGGACGGCGCGGTCACCGATCGCTTCGCCATGATGAAGGGGAGCGGCCTCATGGTCGCCGCGCCCGACGGCGCCGAGGTGCTCCAAAAGGGGATGAGCTTCGACATCCGCTGGGTCACCGTGGGCAACATCCCGAACGTGACGCTCTCGCTCTCCACCAACGACGGCCAGAGCTGGTCCGCCATCGCCTCCAACGTGCCCAACACAGGCACCTATACGTGGACGGTCCCGGCGGTCGACACGAACACCGCGCTCATCAAGGTCGCGAACGCGCAAAACGCGAACGTCTTCGACGAGAGCAACGCTGGATTTGCCATCCAAGCGACCGCGCCCCAAACCGTCATCCCGTTCGGGTCGGCGTGGCGGTATCACGATCAAGGCGTCGATCAGGGCACGGCGTGGCTCGACGCCACCTTCGACGACAGCGGCTGGTCGTCGGGCCCCGCAGAGCTCGGTTATGGAGACGGCGACGAAGCGACGGTGATGTTCGAGGCGACGCACTATCCATCGTATTATTTCCGCAAGGTGATCACGCTCGGCGGGCCGGTCACCCAAGCCGACCTCAAGGTGCTGCACGACGACGGCGTCGCCGTGTGGGTCAACGGCGCGTTGGTGTTCTCCAAATACACGGACAACGGGCTTGATTTTGCGGCCTTCGCGAGCGCGACCTCCGCGGACAACGAGGTCGACAACGCGCCTATCCCGCTCGCGCCGAGCCCCTTTGTCGCCGGCGACAACGTTGTCGCCGCGATGGTCAAACAAGCGAGCCTCGCGTCGAGCGACGTCTCGTTCGATCTCGAATTGACGCTCACCGTCGCTTCGTCGATGGGCGCCGGGGGCGCAGGGGGCATGGGCGCAGGGGGCATGGGGGTTGGCGGCATGGGGGTTGGCGGCATGGGAGCGTCGGGCCCCGCGGGGACGGGTGGCAGCGGCGCCATGGGAGGCGGGGGACCGGGCGCCGGTGGCACAGGTGGAGCGGGCGGCGCGGGGAGCGGCGGCGGCTGCGGATCGTGCGCGACATCGAGCGAAGAAGGCGGGTTCGCGGCGCTGTTCGTCGCGGGATCACTCTTGCTCCTCTACCGTGGGCGCGCGCGGAGGCGACGGCGCGCCTCTTGCTGAAGGGCTCACGTATATGGCACGAACGTCAACGCTCCTGGTCCTCCTCTCTTCGATCGCGCTTTGGGGCTGCCCCAGCGTCGATCCCAACTTGAGCCCCAATTGCAACGAGCGCACGCACAGGAGCGTGATCGTCGGCACCGGAGAAGAAGAGTTCGAGCTGGCCGGGAACAACGTGAGCACCGTCTTTGGGTCGCAGGGCGGATCGCACATTTGGCTCGGGCTCCGCACCAAAGACATGGGCCCCGAGATCAACGCCACGTTCGAGATCCGCGACGCCGTCGACGACACGGTCTACACCCAGCCCATCAAGCTGCATTTGGAGCTGTCGTACAACAGCGACACAGAGACCAACGACGTCGCGGGGATCACCGGCTTCTTGCAGGAGTGTTATGACGTCGACTGCAAGAGCCCGGAGGGCAGGGACGTGATCCTCTTCGCCGAGGTCATCGATCAATGCGCCGTGCCCATCACGGGCGAGACGCAAACCCATGTACAGTGACGGGCTCCTCCACCTCCCGCGCTCGACAACGCTTTTTTAGTTGAACTGGGTGGCGATCCGGGACAGATTTGGGCTCACGCAGCGCGTCCTTTGAGGCGCTGAAACCCACACGAGCACCGGCGTCCACCATGGCAAGAACAGCCCCTGTCCCCGATATCCCTCCTATCCCCGGCATGTGCCCCAGCGTCGCTGTGTTGGGAGGCGGCGGGGACGGCGGCGGCGGCGGCGGGGACGGCGCCGGAGATGGCAGTGGGGACGGGGGCGAAGGCGCGGGCAACGGGGGCGAAGGCGCGGGCGGCGATCAACGTAACGCCGGATCCTGCGGCGCCGGCAGCGGCGGGGGATGCCCTCAATGTGCTGCCCGCGTGGCGGCCGGCGATCCCGTTGACGTGGCGACGGGGAGGGCATTTACCATCCCCGCCGTAGACCTCTCGTTGCCGGGCCCTATCCCGCTCGAGATCGCGCGCTCCTATAACCTATCTGCTCACCGGCGCGACGTAGGGATCGGCTTTGGTTGGAGCCATTCTCTCGCTTGGCGCATCGAGATCGAGCGCAGGAGCATTCGCGTGCTCACGGATCGAGGGGCGAGCGTCGAGGCGCCGCTCATCGCCCCTGGGGAACAAGCGCTGATCGGGGATGGATGGATCTTGGCGCGGAGCCGGGGCGGCTTCTCGCTGCTCACCCGGGGCAACGTCACGCGCTCGTTTGCGACGAGCGATGACGGCATCGTGTATCACCTCTCGTCGATGAAGGATCCGAACGGCAATCGTATCACGATCACGCGCCGCGACGGCGCTCTCCACGAGGTGATCGACAGCGGCGGGCGCACCGTTCGATTCGAGGCCACGAAGGAGGGGCGGGTCGCGTCGATTTCGGTGCTCAACGCGCGCGCACAAGGCCGCTGGGTCATCTTCGCGAGGTACGCGTACGACGACCGCGGCGACCTCGTGTCCGTCACCGACGCTGACGGACACGCGACGCAGTACGCTTATTACGACGAGCATTTGCTGGAGTCGTACACCGATCCGACCGGCCTCACCTTTCACTTTCTCTACGATGACAGACATCGCTGCGTGGAGACGTGGGGGGACTACCCGGGCCGCGCCGATCCCGCGCTCGCGCGCGATCTCCCGAGGTATTTGGCGGATCACACGACCGTCGCCAAAGGGATCTTCCACGTCAAGCTCGACTTCCACCCCGACGGCTACAGCGAGGTCGTCACCTCGTCGGAGGTGCAGCGCTTCTTCGCGGACGCGTCGGGGAACATCACCAAAGCGATCTCGGGCGGCAGCGTGACGACGCGCTCCTACGACGACCGAGGTCACGAGATCGCGCGCACCGATCCGATGGGCGCGACGACCATCTTCGTGCGCGACGAGCGCGGTCGCGTCCTTTCCATCACCGATCCGCTCGGGCGTTCGACGACGTTCGGCCGGGACGACGCGGGTCAAGTCGTCACGATGACCGACAAGGCAGGTGGCGTATGGAGCCTCGCCCGGGATCGCGCGGGCAACGTCGTCGAGGTGACCAACCCGCGAGGCGCGGTGCGGCTCTATCGGTACGACGAGCGCGGGCTCTGCACCGAGGAGGTGTTGCCGAACGGGGCGCGGAGGCTCTTTCGGTACGATGAGCAAGGCAACCTCGTCGAGGTGGTGGAGCCGAACGGCGGCGTGTGGCGCTACACCTATGATTTCTTCGGGCGCCACGCGTCACAGACCGACCCCACGGGCGCGACGACGCGGGTCACGTGCTCGGACGGGGGCGCTCCGAGCGTCGTCCACGACGCGCTGGGCGGGGTCACGAGGCTCGTTTATGACGGCGCAGGTCAGCTCATCGAGCGCGTCGACCCCGAGGGGCGCGCGATCCAGCTCGCGTGGGCGGGCTATCGCTGCCTCTACCGCGTGACGCTCGAAGACGGCAGCGCGGTCGAGCAGCGTTATGATCGAGAGTGTCAATTGGTGGAGCAGCACAACGAGCGCGGGGAGGTCCACCGCCGCGCGCTCGACGTGCGGGGCAACCTCCTCCGAGAGACCACGTTCGACGGCAGGGACTACGTTTATCGCTACGACGCGTGCAACCGCCTCGTGCGCGTCACCAACGGGCAAAGAGAGCGGACCGATCTCGTCTACAACCCCGCAGGGGAGCTCATCGAGCGCTCGTTCTACGACGGGAGCAAAGAGACCTACGAGTACAACGCGCGGGGTGATCTCGTGGCGGTCCTCGGTGATGAGGTGGAGCTTCGTTTGGAGCGCGACGAGGTGGGGAACGTCACGCGCGAGATCCAAACCGTCCTCGGCGAGCGCCACACCGTCGAATATGAGCACGACCTGCTCGACGCGCGGGTCGCGCGCAGCACCTCGCTGGGGCACGTGATGCGCGTGCGTCGCGACGCGATGGGGGCGCGCACGCACACGCTCCTCGACGGCGACACCGAGATCACCCACGCGCGCGATCCGGTGGGGCGCGAGCTCCAACGGGCGCTCCCGCGGGGCGGCGCGATCCGCACGCAGCTCGACGCGCTCGGCCGCCTCACGCGGAGGTGGGCCTTCGCGCCTTCGTTGCGCCCCTCGGCGGGCGCCGCGGAGCCCGCGTGGATCGGCGCCCGCGATCCCTCGATCACGATCGACAGGGCATATCAGCGCTCGGCCGGAGATGACGTGATCGCGGGCTACCGCGACGACCTCGGCGTCACGCGGTACGAATACGACGCGCGGAGGAGGCTCGTCGCGCGGGTCCCCGAGCGCGGTCAGGAGGAGCGTTATCGCTACGACGCGACGAGCAACCACAGTGAAGGGGGACGCGTCTTCGCCGCGGGCAACGTGCTCGTGCAAAAGGGGGACACGCGCTACCTCTGGAACGACGATGGGCGGCTCATCGAGAAGCGAACCCAAGGGAGCGGCGGCGCGCCCGATCGCGTGTACCGTTATTCGTGGGACGCGCGCGGCTGCCTCCGCTCGGTCACCACGTCCGAAGGCGCGGTCGTGACCTTTTATTACGACGGCTTCCTGCGGAGGCTCTGCAAGCGCGTCTCCCGCCCCGGCGCGCCGGACGTCGAGACGCGCTTCGTGTGGGACTCGGGCGCGCTCGTCCACGAGATCAAGAAGACCGCGGCGGCGGGCGGAGATCCGGTGATCGAGGAGCGCACGTATTGCTTCGACGATCTGCCTGTCCCCGAGCCCATCGCCCATCGGGACAAAGCCGGAGACGGGCAATGGAAGCACTATTTGCTCGACGTGACGGGCGCGCCGGAGGCGTTGATCCACGGGGACGGCACGGTCGCGAGCCGTGTCTCACGTACGAGCTGGGGAGAGACGACGGCCGAGGGGGCGTCGACCCCGCTCCGCTTCGCAGGGCAATACGAGGACGAAGAGATCGGGCTCGCCTACAACCGTGCTCGTTATTACGACCCCGACGCGGGCCGGTACATCAGCGCAGATCCCATCGGGCTCGCGGGCGACCTCAACGCGTTTCGTTATTGTGTCAACCCGATCATCGGCGTGGACGCGCTCGGCCTCTCGCACACCATCCGCGCGCGGCTCTATCGGCCCAACGGGAACGGCGGCTTCGACGTCGAGGACTTGGGTGAGTTTCACGCGACCGGCAGCGATCCCCAAGTGCACAGCGAGGCTCACCTCATCAACAGCTTGCAAGGCCGCAACGATCTCGGCGGAACCATCTTGAACGTCGAGGCCGTGCCGAGCAGCAACGGCACCGCGAACCACGCTTGTCCCACGTGCTCGGCGCGGCTCGAACAGCTCGCGACGGATAAAGGCATGAGGGTCGCCTACCGGCGGCAGGGCGAGCAGAACAGGGGAGCGCCGTTGGCGCTCGAGTGCGAGGGCAGATCCCAAGCGGACATCGACGCGAGCCCCACCATCCGGCCCACGCCGAGGAACACCGCTGGCAACGCGACGGGCACCGGCGAGTCGAACCGCGACGCGTACGAGGCGGAGCGGGCGCGGCGCGAGGCGTGGGCGCAAAACCAGAACAACAACAACCAATGAGCGACGTCGATTTTAGCACCCTGCGCTCGGCGAGCGGCGCCGCCTCGGCGGTCCCACGCCTCATCGAGCGCCTCCGATCGCAGGATCGGGAGCGCCGGGTGCGCGCGCTCGTGGCGCTCTATCAAGAGCTCTATCGCGAGGGCTTCCCTTACCCTGCGGCGGTGCCCGCGGTGCCGCTGCTCGCGTCGCTCGCGGCGGACGTCGCGGTCTTGGACAGACATCGTATCGTGATCTTCCTCCACGATTTGGCGAAGAGAGCGCCCTCGTACGCGCGCCACGGGCTCGGCGCCGAGGCGCCGCGAGGCGACGAAGACCCGCTCTTTACCGAGGTGAGCGAGGCGCTCCGCGGCGAGGGGAGCCGGCTCGAAGCGCTCCTCGACGACACCGACGCTCGTGTCCGCACCGCGGCGGCGTGGGTGATCGCGTATCTCGCGCATCCACCGATCGAGCGGCGCGCGCGCGTGCTCGCCCGCCTCTCGACCGAGGCCGATCCGCGGGCTCGCGCGAGCCTCGTCCTTTGTTTAGGGCATCTCGGGAGGCGGCTCGACACCGCTGCGTCGGACGTGCCCGTGGTGAACGCGCTCCGCGGCGCCTCCGCGCCGACCCTCGTGCGGGGCGCGGCGGCCGTATCCTCTGCGTGGTTGGGCGCGCCGCTCGATGAGCCCTTGTTGCGCGATCTGGGCGCGGCGCTCAACCTGCCTCGTGAGCGCGGCGAGGTGCTGCGCGCCAACCAGACGAGCGGGCTCTTCCCTTGGGGTCAAGGCAGCCTCGCCGTTTATACGGCGGAGGTGCTCGCCCTGCTCGGCGCGAGGGCGCCCGCGCCTTTGGCGCGCGTGCTCATGGGGGCGCTCTCGGCGCGGCTCGACGAGGGACAACCAAGGGTCGTCGAGGCGGACAGGACAGGAGATGCGGTGTCCCCGGAGGAGGTGTTTTAATCCCTTCTTATGACATCGCGAGATCACGAAGCCTATGAAGATGACGAGCCCTCGTGTGAGGTCCCGGAGCACGAGCTGGACGAGGCGCCCGCGCTCGCGTCGATCGCGCGCGCGCTCGTTCAGGTCGCGCTCCGCGAATTCGAGGGCAGGCAGCGCGACGAGGTGTTGCCGGAGGAGCTCTCCGAGCTCCAGCGAGAGGCGGTGAGGCTCGTCGCGGCGGAGCGGCTGTCCGCGCCGCTCGAAGCGTTTGGGCTCGGCCACGCCAACGGGTTGCCGAGGCTCCTCGGGGACGTGGAGCCGGGCCCGCTCGATGTGCGTGTTGCCATCTCGTCTGCGGGGCGGCGCCGGTGTTGGCCTGTGTGGCGTTGGCTCCGATCGCTCGGGCGTGGTGAGGTGGAGCCCGAGGCGCTCCACGTCGCGATCGGGGAGCAGCTCCCCGCGACCAGCGTCTTCGCCGTCTGCCTCGACGTCGTCTCGGGGGCTTACCGCGCGCCGCGCTCAGCGCTGCTCCTGCGCGACGATCAAGCGGGCTTTTTGATCGCGCTCATCGAGCCTCATCGCCGCGCGCTCCATGACCTCATCGAGGAGCACGCGTCCTTGTTGGCGTCGCTCCCGCGGAGGGACAAGCTGCGCGTTCGCGCGATGGAGCACGCGCTCGTGCTGGTGCCGCTCGCGCGCGCCGCGCGCGAGGCGGGCGAAGCGCTCGATGCTCGTTATGACGATGTCTTGGTCAACGCGGTGATGCATCTCGATACGACGCTCGGCCGCGAGGTGCTCTCCGCGCTGCCGCTCCCGCGCCGTGAGCCGCGCGTGCTCGGCGTGAGCCCAAACAGGTATTTCTCGTCGATGTACATGACCCTTTGTCCGACCCCCGCGGTCGCGGCGCATACGGTCCGCCAGATCGTCGGAGGTGGAAGACATTTGCCGATCGATCGCGCCGTCGAGGCGCTCACGGCGCTCGGCGAGGTCGCGCTCGGTCCCCTCGAAGACGCGCTTCGTGAGGAGAGGGTCGAGCACCGCGCGACGTTGGAGAGAGCGCGTGACGCCATTCGGCGTCACCCCGGCAGGAGCGCGCCGTCGTAGTCTTCGAACGAGAAGGGCAGATCGAGCCGCGGCTCGCGCGGGGAGGCCGCGCCGAACAAGGCCGCGCGCATCGCCGTGGCGTCGCCCCGGAACCGCGTCGGGAAATAACACGCGTGAAAGAGCGCGGCGCCGGCCTTTTGTTCGAGCGACGGCGCAGACTCGATGTCTCGCTGCGTGGCCTCGTCGCGGCAAGCGCGACAGAGGGAGTCGAGCGCGGCCTCGTCCCACGCGGTCGGGGCAAAGGCATCATCCTTCAAGTCGGCGTCGCGCGCGGGCACTGGATCGTTGTGCCTCCGCCACATCGATGGAGCCGTCGAGCCCTTGGGCGTAAAGGGGTCGACGTACGCGCCGTCGAGCCAAACGTTGAAGTGGACGTGCGGCGGCGTCCACGGGAAGCCGAAGAGCGCGTCGATACCGCTGTACCCCGAGCGCGCGATGAGCTCGCCGCGGAGCACGGTTTGCCCAGGGACGACGAGCGGCCGCGCGAGGTGGTTGTACGTCGTGACGAGCCCGCGCCCGTGGTCGAGGAACACCTTCCATCCACCCCGGTGAAACTCGCTCGACACGCGGATCACGCGCCCAGGCGCCGCGGCGACGACCGAGGTGCCCGGCGGCACGGCGAAGTCCGTCGCGTTGTGGCTATCGTAGGTGGATGAGCCGCCTTGGAAGTCCTCGACGTCGGTGACGCGCACCGACCAACCCTCCTCGGGCGGGGGTTGCCGGTAGTTGAAGAGGTTGGTGATGGGCACGCGGCGGCCCTCGGGCTTTTGGCCGAGCCAGAGCGCGACGGCGTAACGAGGCCTGAATTGCCGGAGCGAGCTGAGGCCGAAGCGCGCCGGCGGGAGGGTCGCGTCGCCGCCGAGCGCGAGGCGGATCTCGCGAAGGGTCTTGTCGTACGGACGAAGACCCATGGCCTCGATGAGCCCGATTCGTTCACGCATGGCCGCCGACGATGCCACGACCGCGCGCGCGCGTCTATCACCCAAACGCGCCAAATTCGGCGCGATCGTGCACATTACGCCTACAACGTCCGCTCGTCGCCCCTTTACATTCGAGCACGTCTATGGGAGGTACGTCCCACCGTATGCTGACAGATCAGGAGATCGAGATCCTCGCGTCGGACATGGAGTCCGATCGCGTGGAGCGCAAGGAGTCCGCGGGCGGTGGCGTGAAGGACAGGATCGCCCAGGCGATTTGTGCGTTCGCAAATGATCTCCCCGACCATCGCGCGCCGGGCCTCGTCATCGTCGGGATGAACGACGCCGGCGCGCCCGTCGGCCTCCCGATCACCGATGAGCTGCTCCTGAACCTCGGGGCGATCCGGGGCGACGGGAAGATCCTGCCCATCCCCACCATCGTTGTGCGCAAGGTCTCGTTGAGGGGAGGGGATGTCGCTGCGGTCATCGTCGCGCCGTCATCGGATACGCCGGTTCGATACGAAGGGCGTGTGTGGATCCGGGTCGGTCCGCGGAGGGCCATCGCGAGCCGGGACGAGGAGCGCATCCTGGTCGAGAAGAGGCAGGCGGGGGATCTACCCTTTGACCGTACGCCGGCGCGCAGCTCGACGCTCGGCGATCTCGATATCGAGTTCTTCCGCTCAACCTACCTCCCC
>CAYTJL010000001.1:114781-117881 GCA_964437785.1 uncultured Polyangiaceae bacterium | reverse complement strand
CCGTCATCGAAGGTCACGTGACGGAGCAGCGCCGCCCTGATTATCCGATCTCTGCGCTCCAGCAGCTCTTGCGCAATGCGGTCATGCACCGCAGCTACGAGGTGAACGCGCCCGTCTACTGGTCCTGGTTCTCGGATCGCGTCGAGATCCAGAGCCCGGGTGGGCTCTATGGGCGCGTGAATGAAGCGAACTTTGGGCGCGCGAGCATGACGGACTACCGCAATCAGGTGATCGCGGAGGGGCTCAAGGTGACCGGCTTCGTTCAGCGCTTTGGGATGGGCCTCTCGCTCGCTCGGCGACGATGCCAGGAGAACGGCAACCCGGAGCCACGTTATGAGCTCTCGGCCTCTGCTGTCGCTGCCATCGTGGGGAAGCGCTCGTGACCGCGGTCGCGTTCTTCAATAACAAAGGCGGTGTCGGTAAGACCACCCTCGTGTATCACCTCGGGTGGGCCTTCGCGGATCGAGGCAAGCGCGTGCTCATGGTCGATCTGGATCCGCAATCCAACCTCACGGCCATGTGCCTCGATGAGGAGCGATTGGAGCAGATTTGGGTCGACGACGATATGCGCCGGCTGTCGATCCGCGGAGCCGTGCAGCCCATCATCGATGGCATCGGCGATATCCAGCCTGCGCACATCGAGGAGCTCAGCACCCGCCTCTCGTTGATCCCTGGTGACATTCGCCTCTCTGCGTTCGAACAGAAGCTCTCGGACGCATGGCCGCGATGCATGGACCGAGATCCAGCGGCCTTCCGGGTCGCTTCGAGCTTCCACCGCATCATCGTCGCCGCGTCCCTTGCGCACAAGGCCGATGTGGTCCTGATCGACGTCGGGCCCGACCTCGGCGCGGTGAATCGTTCGGCGCTCATCTCGGCGGGATACGTCGCTACCCCGCTCGGCGCTGATCTTTTTTCACTCCAAGGCCTTCGTAACCTTGGCCCCACGCTCCAGCGCTGGCGTGAGGAGTGGGCCGAGCGCCTCGTAAAGAGCCCCGCGCAAGCGATCTCGTTGCCCGACGCGACGATCGCGCCTATCGGCTACATCGTCATGCAACCCAACCTGTACGGAGGGCAGGTGACTCGCTCGTATGAGCGGTGGCTGCGCGAGATCCCGACTGTCTACGCGAGGTCTGTCCTCGGGCAGGCGGTAGGCGATCAAGGCGCGCTCACGGTCGGAAGCGATCCATGCTGCCTGGCCGTGCTCCGGCATTATCGGAGCCTCATGACGATGGCGCAGACGGCGCGCAAACCGATCTTCCACCTCACGGCCGCAGATGGGGCCATCGCCTCGCACGCACAGGCTGCGCGACAAGTAGGGGTGGAGATCCGCTCCCTCGCGGATCGAATCGCCGCACGCCTCGCGGAGGCCGGCGCAGCGCTGGTTTGAGTCGCTCCGCTTTACGCGCTGGATCGAGGCTGGGATCAAGGGTGGACGAACACCACCGTTCCGGTGAGCGCGCGGGCGACGCCGTGCCAGCCCGGAGGGATGGGCGGGTCGGACCAGAAGAAGAGGCGGCGCGCGTCCTCCGGGGCCAAGTTGACGCAACCATGGCTCTTGGGCGTGCCGAACATGTCGTGCCAATACGCTCCATGGAGCGCATAACCGTTCTCGAAGAACTGGACATAAGGCACGTCGCGCAGCTCGAACTCCTCACCTACGACGTCGGAGTCCATCGTGATGGAGACATATTTGGTGTGGACCCGGAAGATGCCGCGCTTGGTGCTCTTGGTCTTCTCGGGGTCGCCGAGCCCGGCTTCGCCGCTCGACACGAGCGTCGTATAAACGGGCTTCTCACCGTCGTACGCCACGAGCACCTGCTTCGTGAGGTTGACGTCGATCCATTTGCCGCCCTTCTTCCCCCAGCCGGGCATCTTCTTGGCGGGGTCCACGCGGCCCGCGGACCGGTCGTCCACGTAATCGCCCTCGGCCGTCTCGTAAAAGAGCTTGCCGCCGGCCATCTTCTGCTTGCCTGTCAGCTTGACGGCCGAGCGCCACGCGAGGTCGCTCGCGGTGACCATCTTCTTGCCGTCGAAGCGATAGCGCTTCGCGCCTTTTTTGCGGACGAGCGCGAACGGAAAATCGATGTCTTTGCCGATCACCCATCCATGGAACTCCGATCCTCGAATGGGCCTGAACCTGTCGGCCGGCACCACCCGCAGATCGGTCGTCACGTTGTAGCGCCTGCCCTCGTGGAGGAACGTCTCCAAGAAGGCCGCGCCGTTGCGCCGCGCGACCTCGTCGATCTTCACCGCGTCTTTGCCCTTGACCTTGCCCGAGAGGTTCGGGACGCGCGCGCCGCCCGCGAGGAACCAAGGGATGTCAGGGTCGGTGATCTTGTCCCTCTGCGCGTCGAGCGCGGGCGGGAGCGGGTCTCTCTTCCATTTGGCCCACACGTCGAGCCCATACGTGGCGCCGCTCTCTTTGTCTTTGGCCCACTTGGAGAGGTGTTGAGCGAGCCTCGGCTCGTGCTCTTTGAGCTCCTCGGCGGTGGGGATCTTCGCGTAGACCGGCCCGCCGCGCGTCACGATGCCATACATATAAGGGAGCTTTTGCGACACGTCGGGCCTGCGCGTCGCGGCGCGCACGACGGGGTGATTCAGATCGGCGGTGGCCTCGGGCCCGAGGCACACGAAGCCATAAGGCTTGATCGCGCGCCAGCCGCCCGGGCAACCGGCGGTGCCTTTGTCGCCGGCCTCCGCCTCGACGACGGCGCCCCCGCGCAGATACCCCACCTTGGGCGCGTTGGGAGAGGGCTTTGCGTGAACGTCGGTGAGCATCGCGATCGACGCTACCCGCGGCGCACCTTCGGGGATCGGCGGGGGCGGATGAACGTTCCCCTCGAGATCCACCAGCGACGGGCCGGCCGCGGGCGGCGGAGGATCTTCGACCTCGGCGCTCGCGGAGGTGAGCGGCGCCGGCTCGGCCCCTTCGGCCGAGGGAGAGGACGACGCGAGCGAGGGAGCGGCCTTCTCCGATCCACGACGGCACCCCGCGAGCGCGAGCGCGGCCGCGGCGAGCAGGGGTAAAACAGGGGACCTTCGGGCGAACATCGACCCGACGTAATGCAGAAAAATGAGCGCTTGTCCAGAAAGTTGCGCG
>CAYTJL010000001.1:100076-114681 GCA_964437785.1 uncultured Polyangiaceae bacterium | reverse complement strand
CGGGCGAGCCGCCCGCGACGACGATGGCTTGTGTCTTGAGCGTGTTGGCCACCGGGACGCCCGACGCGATCGAGATCCCCGACGTCAAGAGGGTGCCTTGTGTCGAGACGTTGCCATTGGCGCTGTCGGCCGTAAAGAGCGGTCCAATCGAGACCACCGCCCCGTCGTCCCCGAGCGCGCCTGTGCCGAGCGTCGTCGCGTTGGTCCACCGCGTGACCATGTTCTTCGTGCCGGTGAGCGCGGTCGCGGGGGCCGCGCCGTTGGCCTTGAGGACGCCGTCGAGCACGCCCACCTTGAGGTCTTTGACGTCGGCGAGCGCGGTGACGTCGAGCGTCGCCGCGCGGACCTTGTTCGCAGCTTCGATGTCCGTCGCGTCGACCTTCCCACCCACGTTGAGGCGCGATCCGGGGATGGGCGCCGCGCCGATGCTGACGCTCACGCCGTCATCTTGAATTTGGCTGTCGACGAGGCCTGTCGCGCTCCACCGCGGAACGCTCTTGTTCGTGCCCTGCGGGAGCCCTGATGCGGTGTTGCCGCTCGCCGCGGTGACCCTGCCGTATTGATCGACGGTGATGGTGGCGTACGCATAAGAGCCGGCCTCGACTCCGCTGCTCGCGAGGCTGAGGGTGCCCGCCGAGCCGGGCCCGGACGAGCGCGTGAGGCCGGCGCCCGCCTGGACGGCAGGCGGGTTGAGGAGCGGATAAAAGACCCCGGCGATCGTCTGCGCGATGGTGTTGATGAGCTCTTCTTGAGGTGTGGCCATGGGATCTCTCCTGAGATGCCGATCAGAAATTCATGCCCTGGTTTGGGGGAGGAGGGTTTGCAGCAACGGTGCCACCGCGTCCTCTCTGGACGACATCGAGGAGCGCGGCCCGGCGCGCTCGCGCCATGATCGTATCGGGACATGAGCCCTGACCCGCGCCGAATGACCCTTCGGCCGATTCGGCGGATGACCGAAGGGCGCTTCGGCCCCCTCTCCTCACCTCGGTGATTCCCGCGCTGAGAGGCTTGGTATCGAAGGTGCAAAGGAGCGGGCGGCGAAGGCCGAGCCCGGCTCCGGCAAGCGGGAGAAGGCGCTCATCGAGCGACGCCGGGATCGCGCGGATCGCGCACCGACGGCGGGACTTCGAGATGTCGTATGGAGGTCATGATGTATCGACAAGACGAGGAAGAGGGATTCCTGGGCGGACTCTTGAGCGGCGTGCTCGGGCTGGGTGAGGCCGAGGGAGAAGGGGAGTACGAAGGAGAGATGTTCGAAGAGCAGATCGGCGCCGCGGCCTCGGAGCTGCTCGAGGTCTCCACGGAGGGAGAGCTCGATCATTTCTTGGGCGACTTCCTCAAGAAGGCGGCCGGGACGGCGAAGCGCTTCATCGCATCTCCCGTCGGCAAGACGCTCCTCGGCGCCGCGAAGTCGGCCGCCGTGCAGGCCTTGCCGAGCATCGGTAAGGCCATCGGGGGCGCGATCTCCCCCGGATCCGGCGCGGCCGTGGGCGCGCAGATCGGCGACATCGCGGCGCAGATGTTGAGCAAAGAGGGCGAGCTCATGAGCCCTCGTGATCATGAGTTCACGGTCGCGAAGCGCCTGCTCAAAGCGGCGTCGACCGCCGCGAAGACCCTCGCTTCCACGCCCTCCGGCGCCGCCCCCGCAGAGGCGGTGAGGACGGCGCTCCTCAAGGGGCTTCAAGCCGCCAAGCAGAGCGAGGAAGAGGGCTTCCTCGGCGCGCTCCTGCCCATCGCCACCAAGGCGCTCCCGGTCGCGGCGAACCTCCTCGGCGGTCTGCTCGGGGAAGAGGAGGCGGAGGCGGAGGCGGACGAGCTGCTCAACGTGGCGAGCGAAGAGGAGGTGGAGCAGTTCCTCGGCAACCTGTTCAAGAAGGCTGTCAGCGGCGTGAAGCGATTCGCGGGCTCGTCGGTGGGTCAAGCGCTCATCGGCGTCGCCAAGGACGTCGCCAAACAGGCGCTCCCGAGCGTGGGTCAGGCCATCGCGGGCGACGTGGGCGGCAAGCTCGCGTCGGTCGCCGCGCAGGCGCTCGAAGGTGAGATGGATATGGCGAAGCGGTTCGTCAAGCTCGCTCACCTGGCCGCTCAAAAGGCCGCTCAAGCGCCGCGCGGCGCGCACCCCGAGGCGGTCGCGAAGGCCGCGTTCTCCGCGGCGGCGCGCTCGATCGCCACCGGCCAAACGCAGGAGCTCGGGTCGCTCGCGACGCGGCTCATCCCCGTCGCGCGGAAGATCGGGACCAAGGTGATCGCCCCGACCGCGTTTGGGGTCGGCACCGGCGTCGGCGGGAATCTGGTCACCGACGTCCTGAAGAAGCAAGGGTATTGGCCCGTGAAGTGACAGGGCCGGTCGCTCGCGCAGGGAGGCCATGAGATCACGTCTCATGGCCTCTCCGCTTCGATGAGCCGCAGCGCGGAGGTATGGTGTTATGGCGAACAACATGACAGGCAAGATCGATCACGTCGTCATCTTGATGCTCGAGAACCGCGGGTTCGACCACGTGCTCGGCTGGCTCTACGACGAAGCGCAGCCGCAGCGGACGCTCCCCGTCCAGAACAGGCCCGCCTCGCAGAGGAACCTGCGGCGGTTCGAGGGCCTCGCGAGGCTCGACACACGCACGCTCGCGAACCCTTACAAAGCCGGGGAGACGGAGATCTCCATCGCTCCCATCAAGGGGGCTCGCTCGCCCAAGGTGCCGAGCGTCAACCCTCATGAGGACTTCATCCACATCTTCGCGCAGATGTACAACGTCGACGCGCACGGGATGGCCGACAAAGAGACGCGCGAGGCGGCGACAGGGCTCCTCGGGACGCCGTCGATGACGGGGTTCGTGCAAGACTACGCGACGCGGTTCGACGAGAAGTTGGTGAAGCTCACGGGACCTGGGCTCTCCGAGGACTCGCTCAAGGAGATCATGGAGATGTACACGCCGGAGCAGCTCCCGGTGCTCAACGGCCTCGCGCGGCGCTACGCCGTCTCGGATCAATGGTTCTGCTCGGTGCCCACGCAGACCAACGCGAACCGCGCCTTCTCGCTCGCGGGCACCTCGCGCGGCATGGTGACGAACCTCTTTTACGTCGCCGGCAAGACCATGATGAAGGACCTGGACGGCGACGCGCTGCCCGCGGACACGCAGACGCTCTTTCACCTGCTCGAGAAGGCGGGCGTCGACTGGGGCTATTATTGGCAAGCCCCGTGGCCCTCGTCGAGCGCCGACAACCAATATGCGCGCATCCTCTTTCCCTCGCTCGCGGACAAGGCGTATGACAAGAACTTCGCCAAATACGAGCGGTTCAAGCAGCTCGCCGGCGCGGGCAAGCTCCCTGCGGTGAGCTTCCTCGAACCCGCGTGGGGGGGCGGCCCCACGTGGACGGCGTCGAAGGCGGGCAATGAATATCACCCTGTCTCGGACACGACCACGGGCGAGGACCTCGTCAAGGAGGTCTATGACCTCTTGCACAGCCAGCCCAACAACAAGTGGCAAAAGACGCTCTTCATCGTCACGTTCGACGAGAACGGGGGCACGTACGATCACTTCCCGCCGCCCCCGCCGCCCGTCATCAACGCGCCGGGCGCCAAGCTCGACAAGGTCCCGAAGGATCACAAGCTCGACAAGGCGGCGCAGAAGGAGCTCGACGAGCGCACGCGGACGCAGTTCGGTTATGAGTTCGACGGGCTCGGCGTGCGCGTGCCGACCATCCTCGTCTCCCCGCTCGTGGAGCCCGAGACCGTGTTTCGATCGACGGTGAACACCCCGTTTGATCACACGTCGATCATCGCCACCATCCTCGATTGGCAGAGCATCGATCGGAGCACGTGGGGGCTCGGGAGCCGCGTCGCGAACGCGCCCACCTTCGATTGGGTCGTGTCGAGGACGACGCCGAGGACGGACATCGATCTCAACCCTGCGCCTCAGCGCTCCATCGGCGCGGCGCCGCTCAAATACGGTGACACGTTCGTGCTCCGCTACATCGGGAGCCGCTGGGCGCCCATCGACGAGGCGAGGTACGTGAGCGCCGTGCGCCAATTCCCCGCGATCGGCGGGCAATATTATCCGACGTTGGGCCCCAAGTCCGGCGCGGTGAAGCTCACGCTCGCCGGCGGCAAGACGGGTGATCCCATCCAGAACGGCGGCGTCGTGATCCTGAAGACCACCGAGGAGAAGGTGGGTGAATATTCGAACCTCGGCGCGTGGAAGACGCCGGACCTTTATTACTACAAAGGTTGCGAGCTCTGCCAGACGTGGGAGATCCGGCTCGCCGCGTGCCGCAACGACTCCGAGATCATCCACGTCGGGGACGAGGTCGCCTTCTTCAACAAGAAGTACAGCTATCAAAGGATGATCATGAACCCCAAAGATGGTGGCTATCTGACCACCGTCGGCGGGGAGTGGGCGCACTGGCGTATCGAGTAGCGCGGGTCTCGCGCGCGCGCGCGGCGTGGTCTTGGCAGATGGCTTTGCCGAGGCCACGCCGCAGCAGGGCTATCTGCCACGAGCGCGCCCCTGCAAAGCTCTCTGCGAAGACAACGTTTTTGGGGAGAGCGCGGGCTGGATGGGGGGCGAAGCCCCCCATCGTTACCAACCCCCCCAATCGTACCAAGCCCCATCAACCAATCAGCAGCGTCAGCTCAGGGCGCTTGGCTTTGAGCAGGAAGACGCGGCCGCTAAAGCCGTTGGCGCCCGCCTGAGCGTTCGTCGCGGCGCCCGCGCCGCCGCGGCCTCCGCTCGCGCCGCCGCCGAATCCGTTGCTCGTCCCTGTCCCGTTGGCGGCGCCGCCGGCGCCCCCCGAGACGTCCGCTGCGTTCGAAGGCATGCTCGGACCGACGAGATAAATGACGCCGCCGCCGCCGCCGCCGCTGCCGAAGAAGGTCGTCGCGCCGTCGGCGCCTTTGCCGCCGCGCGCTTCGAGGGTGTTTGCAGGGGCCGAGATCCCGCTGCCGCTCAAGAGCACGACCACGCCGCCGGCGCCGCCGCCGGCAGGCGCGACGCCGCCGTCATCGCCGTTCGCGGTGATCTTCCCGTTGTCCGTGAGCTCGATTTTCCCCGCGGCACGGAGGTTAATCGCTCCTCCGCCCGCGCCGCCGTTCGCGCCCCCGCCCGCCGCGCCGGCGACCGCCAACCCGCGGCGAAAATCAAGGCCCCTGATCGCCGCGGGCACACCGCCCGCGGAGCCGGCGGGAGGGGGCAGAGCGTTGGAGATGCCCGGATCGTCCATCAACGGGGTGAGCGCCGGCTTGACGCGGAGCTTGGCCTTGAGGCGGAAGGTGCCTTTGCAGAGGATGAGCGCGCCGCTCGGGATGTCGAGGTCCGCCTCGATGGTCAAATCGTTGAATTGATAGACCCTCGATTGGATGATCGTCCCTTGCGTGTAATCGTCGAACGGCGAGGCGCCGCCCGTGTAACGGACGTTGCCGCCGGAGCCGTCGCCGTAGAGCGCGAGGAAGTTGGCGGCGTCGAGCGCGCCCGCCGCCGCGCCGCGGTTGCCGGACACGAGCGCGAGCGCGCTCGCGATAGCGTCGGTGAAGCTAGCCACGGCTCACCTCCACACGCTGGGTGAACGAGAGGGTGTGATCGCGATGATCCATAGGAGATCTCCTTTTTTCGTGGGCGCCGCGCGGACAAGGGACGTTCTCTCGCCGAGCGCCTGCGCGGCACGCCCTACCTCGTTTGCACGGCCGGTGCCAAAGCAGACGTCTCAGCACGGCCGAAGCGGCCTTCGGCGAATACCACCTTCGTCGAAGGGAGGTTCGGTGAGCGCTAGGACGGATCGGCGCGTGCGGCGGGCGCGCTCATTGCTAATCCACCTCGAAGCCCAACGGGGCTCGGGCGGTGACTCGGACCCATGGCGGGGCCGACACCGCGCAACGCCGAACGGAGTCGTCTCATCGCTCGCGGGGCGCGTGCCTCGGTCGGCCTCTCACCCGGGAGAACAACACATGGCCACGAATTTCATGATTCCGTCTATGTATCAGAATCCGACGAGCGGCGCGGCGCCCGCCCAGGCGAGCGCGCCGAGCGGTGACGCGTCGAACCTCGTCACCGCGCTCGTCACCGCGTTTGGGCTCATCGCGAACAAGGTCGCGATGTACACGCTCCTCAACAAAGATCCGGCGAGCACGACCCCCAACGACATCGCGCTGTTCCTGGAGGCGGGCGGCGGCGACAACAGCGTCACCAACGCCCTGCTCGCCGGCGAGTCGCTCCAAAACACGTTGCTCAAAGAGGTGAGCACCCAGACCTTCAGCGTGCTCCAAGCGCGCACGCAGGCGCAGGCCTTCATGGGCCTCGCGAAGGCCCTCGACGCGTCCGCGGACTACAACGCGTTCAAAGACGCCGTGAAGAACGATCCGGTGTTGAAGAAGTTCTTCGGCGCTTGATCGCGCGCGCCCCCAAAGCGCGCTCGGCGGCGGCGCCCCCTCCGGGGCTCCGCCGCCTTTTTCTCTTTGTATGCCTCGATAACGCGGTTCGCGCCCCGAAGGCCGCTTCGGCGCGCGCCGCGCGCTCAGCGCATCTCCCGAAGCCATCTTCGGCGCCCCCGCGAGGGGGCTCGTGATGGGATTGGCACTCAACGTGCTTTGAGGTCGCGAGCGGCCTTGCTCAACGGAGGAGATTGACCATGCACGACATCGACGCCACCACGCTCGAGGGCGAGACCAGTCACGAGCACGACGAGTCAGCGCCCCTCGGAGAAGGAGAGATGATGGAGCTCGCCGAGGCGCTCACGGAGATCACGAGTGAAGAGGAGCTCGATCAGTTCCTCGGCGATCTCGCGAAGCGCGCCGTGGGCGGCGCGAGGCGCTTCCTCGCGACCCCGACCGGCAAAGCGATCATGAGCGGCGTCAAGGCGGTCGGCAAACAGGTGTTGCCGCAGCTCGCCAGAGCGGGCGCGGACGCGATCATGCAAGGCGCGGGCGACGCCGCCGAGAAGGCCGTGAACGCGGTGCTCGGAAATGAGCTGGAGCCGAGCGCGGAGATCTCGCGCAAGTTCATCGACTTCGCGCACGCCGCGATCAAACGCGCGGAGTCCGCGCCCCAGGGCGCCGCGCCCGTCGCCGTCGCCAAAGGGGCCATCGTCGAGGCGGCGAGGCGCCATTGGCCATCGCTCCTCGCCCCGAGGAGGGCGCGCGCCGACAGCCCGTTCCGCGACGCGGACGCGACGAAGCTCGCCGTCGAGCTGCTCGAGACCACGAGCGAAGAAGAGCTCGACATGTTCCTCGGCAAGCTGGTGAGCAAAGCGGCCTCCGGCCTCAAAAAATTCGCCTCTTCGTCGGTCGGGAAGACGCTCATCTCGGGGATCAAAGGGATCGCCAAACAGGCGCTCCCCGCGCTCGCCGGCGCCGCGGGCAACTTCATCGCTCCCGGGATCGGCGGCGCGATCGGGGGCAAGCTCGGCTCCGCGGTGGCCGGCGCGCTCGAAGCAGAAGAGGAGATGTTCGAGGGAGGTGTGCTCGGCTCCCTCGGGTTCGAGTCCGAGGAGGAGGCGTTCGAGCACCAAGACGAGATCGTGGAGCGCGCCAAACGGATCATCCACGTCGCGGGCGCGGCCGCGCAGCGGGTGAGCGCGGCGCCCGCGGGCGCCGATCTCCGAGGTGTGGTGAGGGGCGCGCTCCGAGAGGCGGTGAAGCGCTACGCGCCCGATCTCATCGAGGCCGGGCCGCCGGCCACATCGCCCATGGAGCGACCCATCGAGTCCGCCGGCGCGCGGGGACATTGGTATCGGCGCGGCGACCGGATCATCCTCGTGGGGGTCTGATCCAAACGAGAGCACGAGATGAGATGAGATGAGCCACGAGCGAGGCGCGGCCTCTCGGGGCAGTCGACACGGCACGGAAGGAAGGACCAATCATGCGTTATCAAGAGGAAGAGATCACCAACCTGGCCACCGAGATGCTCATGCTCCAGAGCGAAGAGGAGCTCGATCACTTCTTCGGCGACCTCATCAAGAAGGCCGCCGGGGGCATCTCCCGATTCGCGAGCTCGTCTGTCGGAAAGGCGCTGACGAGCGGCCTCAAGACGGTCGCCAAGGCCGCCCTGCCGACCGTGGCAGGCGCGGTGGGCAACATGATCGCCCCCGGGATCGGCGGCGCCATCGGCGGCAAGCTCGGATCGATGGCCGCGGGCGCGCTCGAGGCCGAGGGTGAGGAGGAGGCGTTCGAGTCCTCCGATGAGATCGAGAAGGCCAAACAGATCATCAAGGTCGCCGACGCGGCCACCAAGAAGGTCAAGGCGGCCCCCGCGGGCGCGGACATCCGTGAGGTCGTCCGCTCCGCGATCATGGATGCTGTCGAGGAGTTCGCGCCCTCGCTCAAGCGGTCTTGCACCAAGTGCGGCCGCTCGGACAAAGGGCACTGGTATCGGCGCGGCAACAAGATCGTCATCGTCGGCGCGTGAGCCCGCACGGTCACGGTAGAGCGGTTTGCTCGAGGAGGTGACAATGGCTGATGTGAGCACTGGGGCTACGCTCCCGAACCCTATCCCTATCCCGGTGGAAGGAACGCCGGAGGGGCCTTCCGTCAAGGTCGGCCTCGAGCGGGCGAGGGTCCCGCCGACCGCCGATCAGGCCCTCTGGTCGACGATCCGATACAGCACGAGGGCCATCTCGTTCGACAGCTACGCGGCCTTCCTGGAGCCGGTGATGTGCGGTCAAGTGACGAACGCCGCCATCGACGCGAAGCGCCGCAGCTTGCCCTTCCCGGGCGTCGACGGATATGCGCTCCTCAAGGCGGCCACCGAGGTGTTCCTCATGGCCAACTGCGGCGTCGACGCGCCGAGCGATCAAGCGGCGAACGACCTCAAGTGGGCTGTGATCCAGAACAGCCCCGAGGAGGCGCAGCGCGTCGGCGACGCCGCGCGCGCGCAGACGCTCCGTGAGGACTGGGACAGGAACTATCGAGTCCAGACGGCCGGAGGCAAGGTGATCCCTTACCTCGACATCATCCGTCGCAAGCTCGGTCTCCCCATCGTCTCCGACGACAGCCTCGGCCTCGCGGAGTGCTATGGAGTCCTTCAGAGCAAGATGACGAGCCCTTGCATGGTGGAGCTCATCTGGTCGTATTGGCTCGAAGAGGGGATGCTCGTGCAGACGATGAACGCCATCGCCATGCGCTTTCAGAACCGCCGCGGGCCGGGCGAGCGCGATCCGCTCGCGAACCTGGAGCTCGATCCGCTCCGCGCGCTCAACCAGTTCCTGTGGGGCTTCGTCCAAGACGAGCAGCACAGGCTCACGGTGGTGCGGAGGGCCTATGAGTACGAGCATCATTATGGCTTCACGCTCCAAGGAAAGGCCGTCCCGCGGCCCACGCCCGCCGACAGCCGATCGAAGTTCTTGGAGGCGTTCCACAGCCTGCTCTACCTCTGCACCAAGTTCTACCTGGAGGACGACGACACGACGCGCATCGCCGACGGCTTCCCGCTCCTCAACGGGCTCAAGGAGGTTCACCTCGTCCTCACCGAGGGTGGTCACAACCAATATGGTGACCTGCCGTGGAACGCGCGCCTCGAGATGATGATGACCCAATGGCTCCTCGCGCGGCAGGAGATGCGCGAGTTCATCGGCGGTCGGATCATGGTGGCTTATCCCGAGCCGTGGATGGACCGCGTCGACGCGATGAAGCTGCTCCAAGGCTGGACGGACACGAACGTCACGCACTTCCGCGATCTCAGCATCTTCGGCGAGCAGATCCTGCTCGCGATCCGCTTCGGCGCGTGGAGCAACGTGATCCTGCCGCAGCAGGCGGCCAACTGGGCGAGGTATTGGCGCCCGGAGATCCAGGGGTACATCCACGCGTATCGCGCGGCGACGGGCGTGGACATCTCGGCCCCTCCGCCCGCCGACGCCAAAGAGGCGTCGAGCCGGTTCGCGCCGCCGTCCATCCATCTCGCGAACCGCCTCGCGGCGCAGCAGCGCAAGCGCTGAGCGAGGTGTGGAGTCGGGCGGGGCGCCCAGAGGAGGCGCCCCGCCCTCGTTCATCCGAGGTGAGGTGAGGAGTCATGGCCGAGGCGGACAACACCTCTCAAGCGACGGCGGGATCGCAGCCCGAGGCGGTCAAGGTGGAGGTCGCCCCCGAGGAGGTCGTCGCCGCGACAAGGGTCGCCGTCGAAGGCACGCAGGCGGCGCCGCCGCTCAAGGTGCGGAACGAGCGCACGCACGTCCCGCGCACCGCGGATCAAGCGCTCTGGTCCGTGGTCCGTTACACGACCAACGCGATCACCTACGATCGTTACGAGGCCTTCATCGAGCCCATGATGTGCGGGACGGCGATCCCACCGGCGGTCGAGCTCCGAAGGAACGCGACGCCGTTCACGGGGGTGACCGAATATGCGCTCCTCAAGGCGGCGACAGAGGTCTTCCTCATGACCCATTGTGGCATCCAATCCGGCTCGGACAACGAGCGTTGGGCGGCCGTCGCCCTCGATCGCGGCGAGCGGAACAGGGTGGAGTCGCCGACGCGCGTGCTCGAGCTGCGCGAGGAGTGGGAGCGCAACTACCTCGTCGACGCGCCCGCGGGGCCGGAGCTGCCGTACATCGCGCTCATTCGGACCAAGCTCGGTTTGCCGGTCGTCGAGGACGACATGCTCGGTCAAAACTGCCATGGATTGCTCCAATCCAAGCTCAAGAACCCGTGCTTCGTCGAGCTGTTGTGGGGCTATTGGATGGAAGAGGGGATGCTCGTCCAGACGATGAACGCCATCAGCATGCGCTTTCAGAACAGGAGGCGCCCGGGCGATCGCGATCCGCTCCTCAAGCTCGACATCGATCCTCTCCGCCCGCTCAGCGCCATCTTGTGGGGTTGGGTGCAGGACGAGCAGCACCGTTTGAGCGTGGCGCGCAGGGCGCACGAGTACGGCCACCAATATGGGCTCACGCTCGCGGGCAAGGCCGTCTTGGGCGTGAGGACGGCGGAGCTGCGCGACGACTTCATCCCCAAGTTCCACAAGCTGCTCTATGAGTGCGTGCGGTTCTTCGAGGTCGACGACGACACGACCAAGGTCGCGGACGGCTTCCCGGTGCTCCGCGAGCTCAAGAAGGTTCATTTGGTGGTCACCGACGGCGGGCACAACCAATATGGCGAGCTGCCTTGGGTCGCGCGCATCGAGATGCTCATGATGCAATGGATCCTCGCGAGGCCCGAGCTGCGCGAGTACCTGGGGGGCCGCGGGATGATCGCCTATCCCGAGCCGTGGATGGAGCAGGTCGAGTCGATGAAGACCCTCCAGCGCTGGACCGACAGCAACATCACGTATTTCCGCGATCTGGCCATCTTCGGCGAGCAGCTCCTCTTGACGATCCGCTTCGGCGCGTGGAGCACCGTCATCTATCCGCAGAACGCGGCCAACTGGGTGCGTTATTGGCGGCCGGAGATCCAAGGCTACATCGACGCGTATCAGACGGTGACCGGCGTGGACGTGGGGGTCAAGGCGCCTGACGGCGCGGTCCGCGCGTCGGTCGGCAAGGCGCCCTCGACGCACCTCGAAGAGCGGCTCGCCGAGCAGCAGCGCAAGGTCAAGAGCGATGGAATCAGGCGCACCTTCGGGAGCGAAGAGGAGGAGTGACGATGAATGAGAGAGAGAGCCCGTTCAGCGAAGAGGAGCTCATCGATCGCGCCTCGTCGCTCCTCTCGGCCGTCGCGTCGGGCGAGGCGGCGCCCTTCTTGGCCGCGCTCGCGGACGAGCTCGCGCCGGGCGAAGGCGAGGCGATCGCGTTGTCCGCGGCGCCCCTCGTCGCGCGGCTCTTCACCCGATCACGGAGGGGCGGTGTCCGCGCCGCGCCGTCCGCGGATGGCGTGTTGGGCGTGGAGCTCGAAGGGCTCTCGTCGGAGGATCGAGAGCTCGAGATCGCCAAACGCATCATCGTGATCGTCTCCGTCGCGGCCCGCCGGCGCGCGGGCGCCGATGGAGAGCGCCGTTGGCGGCGCCGCGGGCGCACCATCGTCGTGGAGGGCGTATAACCATGTTCCTCGACTCCGGTGATGATCGTGAGACGGCGCGGCGCGTCCTCGCGCACGAGGCGAAGGCGCTGCTCACGCGGCTCGACAGGGTGCGCTCGTTCGCGCTCACCGAGACGATGGTCCCCGCCGCGGCGCTCTCGCCCTCGGCGCAGCTCTCCATCGATCGCGCCATCGCCGCGAGCAAGCGCGATCTCGCCGAGGGCGTGAATCGTTATCTGGACGAGCTCCGCGCGTCCGCCGCCGCGCCGCGCGAGATGCAGCGGAGGTTCACGCTCCTCCGGCTCCGCTTCAACGCGGTCCTCTCGCAGCTCGACATCTTCGCGCAGGCGGTCAATCAACGGAGCGAGCACGAGACAGGCGTCTTCCTCGCCGGGCTCGACGCGGCGGCGCGCGACGCGCTCTCGCTGCGAGGCGGGTATTACGATCCTCCTCCGGTCGTGTGTTACCTCGACAGGGGTTTGGGCGCGGCGATCCGGCGCGCGCGGACGCGCCTGCCAGGAGGGGTGGAGAACCCCGTCGCGATCATCCGCGTGCCGCGCGAGCGGATGGTGGGCACGGGCATCGGCGCGTCGTTGATTCATGAGGTCGGCCACCAAGGCGCCGCGCTGCTCGATCTCGTGCCCCATCTGCGCGCGGCGATCACGAGGGTTAAGAAGGCGCCCTCGGAGCGCGGCGCGTGGTCGCTCTGGGGCCGTTGGATCTCCGAGATCGTCGCGGATCTCTGGTCCATGGCGCACCTCGGCGTCGGCGCCACGTTCGGGCTCCTCAGCGTGGTGAGCTTGCCGCCGTTCTTCGTGTTTCGGCCCAACGAGGATGATCCCCACCCGACCCCTTGGATCCGCGTCAAGCTGAGCGCGGCGATGGGACGAGCGCTCTTCCCGAGCCCCCAGTGGGGAGCTATCGAGTCGCTCTGGGGGTCGCTCTATCCGCCGGACGAGCTCGACGCCGAACATCGAAGGACGCTCTCCGCGCTGGAGGCGACCGCGCCCGAGCTCGTCGAGCTGATGCTCGAGCACACGCCGCCTCGCCTGCGCGGCGCGACGCTCCGCGAGGCGCTGCCCGCGGAGGGGAGGGACCCGAAGACATTGAATGATCTTCATCGCAGGTGGCGCGCGTCCCCCGCGGATCTGCGCCGCGCGCGGCCCACGCTCGCGCTCGCCGCCCTCGGACAAGCACGCTCCCAAGGCGAGCTCGACGCGGGCGACGAGGGCCGGATCATCGCTGATCTCTTGGGCCATTGGGCGCTCGACGCCGCCCATCGCACGGCCGTCGCCTGCGGACCTTGAGGGGGGATATGGAGACCCTCGACTTCGTCTCTGCGCTCTACCTCGGGATGACCCACCCGAGCGCGGCGCTCCGTCCTTGGGCGAGCCTCACGACGGGCGTGCCCGTCGCCCTCGGGAGACCCGTTTGGACGGCGCGCGCGGAGATGCGATTGACCTCGCTCATGGGCGGTGAGCGCGCGTCGCTCTACCCCTCCACGCTCCACCTGTTTTGGGATCTCTTCAGCGTGCTCGCGCGCGGGGCGAAGCTCCATTTGCACGTCGATCACGGCGCTTACCCGATCATCACCGCCGGCGTCGAGCGGGCGTCGTGCGGCGGCGCCGTGACATCGACGTTCCGCGGTCACGACCCCTCCGCGCTCGCGGCGTCGTTGGAGCGCACGAAGGCGGGCGCGACGCCCGTCGTGGTCGCGGACGGCGTTTGCACGGGCTGCGGCCGGACGTTGCCTATCGATCGGTACGCCGCGCTCGCCGCGCGCCGAGGGGGCTTGTTGGTCATCGACGACACGCAAGCGCTCGGGCTGCTCGGCGAAGGGCCGAGGCCCGGCGCGCCGCTCGGCCGCGGCGGCGGCGGGTCGGCGCGTTATCATGGCCTCTCGGGCGGATCGGCGCTCATCGGAGGATCGTTCGCGAAGGCGCTCGGCGTCCCCGTCGCGGCGCTCTCCGGCCCTTCGAAGCTCATCGCGCGCATCGAGGAGAGGAGCGACGTGCGGGTGTGCTCGAGCCCTCCCTCGCGCGCGGCCGTCGCGGCGCTCGAACATGCCCTCTCCGAGAACGAGGCGCGCGGGGACGAGCTGCGGCGCGCGCTCTCGGAGAACATCTCTTTGTTCCGCGCCGCGCTCGCGGGCGAGGGCCTCTGCCCGCACGGCGGCGCCCTGCCCATTCAATCGCTCCGCGCGCCTGCGCTCGCGACTCCGTCGTTCCGCGACAGGCTCGCTCGGATGGGGGTCCGGTGCTTCTTGTTTCGGAGCCGCTGTGAGGGCGAGCGCCGGCTCGGGTTCGTGATCACCGCGCGACACCGCGCCTCCGACATCCTTCGTTGCGCGGAGGCGCTGTCGCGCGCGCGGAGGCAGGCTGGGGCCGACAACGGATCGTTCGAGGAGGAGAGGGTATGTGGATGACCAAGGATGGATATCGCGTCGGGATCTTCATGCCGCGGCTGCGCTTGATGGCGCGTGAGCTCGGCGTCTCGGAGGAGGCGTTGGCGAGCGAGATCGGGAGGCTCGTCGGCAGCGCGCGCCGCGTCGGCGTCGTCCGCTCCACGAGGGGCGCGCGCCGAGCGTTGGTGTTCGCGCCGCGGCGGAGGCCCGCGCGGCGGTTCGTCGCGCGGTCGCTCAACGTTGGTCGCGACTCCGCGTTCGCGGGTCGCTCGCTC
>CAYTJL010000001.1:66525-99976 GCA_964437785.1 uncultured Polyangiaceae bacterium | reverse complement strand
TCGCTCAACGTTGGTCGCGACTCCGCGTTCGCGGGTCGCTCGCTCGCGCGGCCCCCGAGCCCGCCGCCGCGAAGGCCCTTTGGGCCGCCGCTCCGGCGGTATTGGCCTTATTGGCCCGCTGGGCTCTGGCCCGATTATTCGATCGTCCACGTCGAGCCCGCGGCGGCGGTGGAGCCTTTGGGCGACGAGCCGCTGGTCATCGACGTCGATGACGCGCAGGGCGAGCCCGTGGGCTCATCTCCTCCCGAGGACGGCGCGGACGAGCCTGTCGAGGTCACGGACGAGGAGCTCGACCTCTTGTGGAGGCGCTCGTGATCATCGACTGCCACTGTCACGCGGGCAAGGGAGATGGCTTGTCGGGGCCTTGGGACACCCGCGCTCCGCTCGGCGATTACCTCGCTCGCGCGCGGGGCGCGGGGGTGACGAGGACCGTCGTCTTCGCGGCCTTCTGCTCGGATTATCGCGCCGCCAACCGAGAGGTGGTGGGCATCGTCGCGCGCAGGCCGGACAGGCTTTGGGGCTTCGCGTTCGTGCACGCCGAGCGCGACCGCGGGCGCGTCGACGAGATGATCGAGGAGCCCATCGCGGAGCATGGGTTTTTGGGGATCAAGGTCCATCGCCACGACGCCCGCATCACGCGTGAGGTGTGCGAGGCGGCGAGGAGGCTCGAAGTCCCCATCTTGTATGACGTCGCGGGAGAGGTGGAGTCCGTCGAGCTGTTCGCGACCGAATATCCGACCGTCGATTTCATCATCCCTCATCTCGGCAGCTTCGCGGACGATTGGCGCGCGCAGCTCGCGCTCATCGATCATCTGGTGAGGCACCCCAACGTCCACGCGGACACGTCGGGCGTGCGGCGCTTCGACCTTTTGTCGCAGGCGGTCGAGCGCGCGGGCGCGGAGAAGCTGCTCTTCGGCTCCGACGGGCCATGGCTCCATCCCGGCGTCGAGCTCGCCAAGGTGCGCGCGCTCGGGCTCTCGGCGCGCGAAGAGCGTTTGATCCTGAGCGAGAACTTCCTCCGGCTCACGCGGCGCGCGAGGGGCCGAAAGACGAGCGGAAAGAGCCGATGATCGGAGATGCCTCGCTCGCGACATGCGATGAGACGAGGGACGTCCCTCTCTCGGTATGGACGGACGGGACAGAAGTGTAGACATGTGATAGAAGAGAAAATTCCTCACGCACATTGGTTGATCTCCTGAGCAGATGAATGCGCCCGGACATCGCTTGTGTCCTCGGCGCGGGGTGGTGCCAATGAACGCATTGCCGCGCTCGCTATGACGACCTGGTATTACGTCGTTGGGGATCCTCTCCTCTTCGACATCAGCTCGTTCACGGCTCTCCTCGCCGAGGTCGGGACCTTTACAACCCCTCTCGGCGAAGAGGCGCCTCGCGGCTCGGGGCTCGTCATCGTCACCGAGGTGACCCCGAGCGTCCGCGAGATGCTGCGTGATTTGAGCGCCGGCGGGCGCGAGCGCATCTTGGCGGTGACGCCCTCGCGCGCCGTGCTCTCCGGCACGGGCGCGTGGGCGCTGCTCGAAGCGGGCGCGTCCGACGTCATCGTTTGGGACGGCTCGCGCGCGACGGCGGATCACGTGGCCGCGAGGCTCCGGCGATGGGCCGAGGTGGACGACATCCTGCGCTCACCGCTCGTCGAAAAGAACCTCGTCGGCAGGGCGCCCGCGTGGCTCGGCGCGCTCCGTCACATCGTCGAGATCGCGCGCTTCACCGATGCTTCACTGCTCCTCGAAGGCGAGAGCGGGACGGGCAAAGAGCTCGCGGCGAGGCTCGTTCACGGCCTCGATCAGCGGCCTGCCAAGCGCGATCTCGTGGTCGTCGACTGCACGACCATCGTCCCCGAGCTGTCGGGGAGCGAGCTGTTCGGGCACGAGCGAGGCGCCTACACCGGGGCGTCGGGCCCGAGGGAAGGTGCCTTTGCGCTCGCCGACGGAGGCACGTTGTTCCTCGACGAGATCGGGGAGCTCCCTTTGGGGATTCAAGCGCAGCTCCTCCGCGTGGTGCAGGAGCGCACGTACAAGCGCGTCGGCGGCAACACGTGGCACACCACCCAATTCCGCCTGATCTGCGCGACGAACCGAGATCTCTTGGCCGAGGTCGAGCGGGGGACGTTCCGAAGGGACCTCTATTATCGTATCGCGTGCTCGGTGTGCAGGCTCCCTCCGCTCCGCGATCGCGCCGAGGACATCTTGCTCTTGGCGCGTCACTTCATGGAGCTGCTCCGCGCGGGGCTCGAGCCTCCCCCCTTTGACGACGACGTCCGCGAGCACCTGCTCCAGCGGTCGTATCCGGGCAACATTCGTGATCTCCGCCAGCTCGTGACGAGGATGCTCTATCGCCACGTGGGCGCCGGGCCCATCACCGTGGGTGACCTCCCGCACGACGAGCGGGTCGCGACGTACGTGGCCGAGGACTGGCGAGATGACCTGTTCGAGCGCGCGGTGCGGCGCGCCGTCGCGCTCGGCGCGGGGCTCAAGGACATCGGTCGAGCGGCCGAGGACATCGCCGTTCGAATCGCCGTGCACGAGGAGGACGGCAACCTCCAGCGCGCGGCGAGCAGGCTCGGCGTGACCGATCGCGCGCTCCAGCTCCGGCGCGCGTCGCGGCGCCAACTCGATTGAAGGGGGCTCGTCGGACGTGATGGGAGATCAGGCGAGCACGCCGCCCTTGGGCTTGATCGGAGGGGGCAAGTCGGTCTCGCCGAGCCGCTGCCGGAGGCCGATCTCGATGTTGCGCGAGATGCTCACGAGGGGCAGATCGTTCGGGTCGAAGCCGAACGGGTTCTCGATCTCGTCGCCGACCGCGTCGAGGCCGAAGAACGAATATGACACGAACATCACCACGACGGGCGTGAGCACCCCCACCGTCTTGAAGATGCCGAACGGCAACGCAAAGCAGTAGATGGCGACGATTTGATGGATGAGCACGGTGTACGAGAGCGGGATAGGCGTCGCCTTGATGCGCTCACAACCACCTTGGAGATCGGTCAGCGAGATGAGGCTCTGCTCGAACAAGGGCATGTGAAACGAGTGGATCCACCCTTTGGTCCACGCCTCGCGCAGCCGCTCTCCGAGCGTCGTCAAGATCGCGTTGGGCCGGTTGACCTCGCGCTCGAGCGCGCGGATCTCGGGCTCGGGGAGGAAGGGCACGAGCTCATCGAGCTTGTCTTGATCGCGCAGGTGGAGCCGGAACGCGTGCACGTAACCGATGAGCCGATAGACCATCTCCTTTCGGAAGGCGGTAATTTGGTCCTGGTCGACCTCGGACGGGACGCCGCCCTCCTCGAAGGGGTGAGAGCCCACCAACGTGATGATTTGCCGCGTGAGGCTCCGCGTCGTGTTGACGAGCTGGCCCCAGAGCTTACGACCCTCCCAAAAGCGGTCGTAGCTCGAGTTGTTCCGAAAGCCGAGGAAGATGCTCAGCGCGAGGCCGATGAGCGAGAACGGGATCGTGGTGATGTCGGGGTGGAAGAACGTGTATTTGATATCGACGAAGGTCACCACGACGGCGACCAGGGTGACGAGCGCGAGCCGGCCCAAGATGCGTTGGAGCGCGGTCCCACGATACCTCACGAGCAGACGGAGCCACGAATAGCGCTTCTCGGGGACGAGCATGACGCTACGGCATACTCAACTCGTGCGGTGGGAACAAGAGCCCCATCGCGCGGGCGCGATCATTGGAAGTTGATCGCGTCCCACCCGCCGAGCGAGCTGAACCCGCACGCTGCCTTGGAGAAGTACTTGGCGCTCAGGTTGACGTAGTGGCCGCACACGTCGCCCGTCTGCTGGCCGTAAAAGTCGCAGTTCGGGCAGTTGGGATCGTACGCGTCCGCGCACGCGTCGCAGCCCGCGCACCCGGGCTGATCCTTCTCGGCCCACATCTGATCGAGGCAGCCCTCGATGCCGTTCACGCCCGCGCCCAAGCACTCGTTCTGCCCGTTGCCGTTGCACGCGTATTGCTGGCTCAGCCACGCGCCGTGCGGCGTGTTGTTCATCTCGTCTTGCGTCGCCTGCTGATCGACGCACATCTCCGCGTCGGTCCAGCGCGCGTACGCGGGCCTGTTCTTGGTCGCGCGGAGCGCGTTGATCTTGTTGATGCACGTGATGCGCGCGGCCTCGTACGGGTCGGTCGATCCGCTCGACGACGTCGACGACGCGCCGCTCGACGACGTCGACGACGTGCCGCTCGACGACGTCGACGAGCTCGACGGGCCGCCGCCGCCCGAGGAGGACGACGAGGAACCTCCGCCGCTGCCGCCGCCGCTGCCGCCGCTGCCCGTGCCGGGGCTCGACGAGCACGCGACGGTGGTCATGACCGAAAGCCCAAAGGACAAAAGCGCGATCGTGCGATAGCTCATGGGCAGGATCGTACGTGGTCCGAGGCGCGCGCGGGAAGTGATCTAGGATGAGGCGATGAGACGCGCGCTGGGCCTCGCCTTCGCTGCATCGCTCGCGATCGCGGGCTGCGCCGACGGGCGGCCTCCTCCTGTCGCGAGCCCCGTCGCGCACCCCGATCCGGGGCCGATCCCGTGCGTGACGATCGTCGCGTGGAACGACATGCACGGCCAGCTCGGGCCGGACTCGCCCGTCCTCGACACCGGGCGCGTCCCCGCGGGCGGCGTCGTCGCGGTGGCCGACGAGGTCGAGCTCGCGCGCATCGAGGGCCACGCGGTCGTCGCGCTCGACGCGGGCGATTTGTTCACCGGCCCGCTCGCGTCGACGTTCGCCGAGGGCGCGCCGATCATCGAGGCGTACAACCTCATCGGCGTCGACGCCGCGGCGATCGGCAACCACGACTTCGACTTCGGTCCTGCGGGGAACGACCTCGTGACGGCGCCCGAGGGCACGGGCGACGAGGCGGGCCTCAAGGGCCCCCGCGGCGCGCTCCTCGCGCGGATGAGCGAGGCGCGCTTCCCGTTCCTCTCCGCCAACGTGCGCAAAAAGAAGGGAAACGAGGCCCCGGGGTGGCCTCGGCACAAGGGCGCCGTGACCATCGTCCGCGGCCGCGTGCGGGTGGGCGTGGTCGGGTACACGACCCAAGAGACGCCCGCGACGACGCTCAAGCCCAACGTCGCGGATCTGGACTTCGAGACCTCGGCCGCGGCGAACGTCGCGCGCGAGATCCGCGCGCTTCGCTCGGAGGGCGCGAGCCCGATCGTGCTCCTCGCGCACGCGAGCCTCGAAGGGCCGCTGCCCAACATGCTCGACGACGACGCGCCGCGATCGGGCGAGATCGACGCGCTCGTGCGCGATCTCGAAGGCAGCAAGCCCGACATCATCATCGCGGGCCACCGGCACGCGTGGATGGTCGGGCGCGTGCGCGGCGTGCCCATCGTGTCGAGCGATCACCACGGCGTCGGCGTCGCCAAGATTCGCTACTGCAAATCGACGGAGGGCGCGGCGCTCACGCTCGAAGGGATCGAGCGGCGCGTGGCCTTCGCGTATTCGAAGCCGCGCACGGCGCTCGGGCTCCGCGTAAAAGAGGCCATGGATCAGTGGATCGCGCGCGTCGCGCCGATCGCCCAGGCGGACGTCGCGACGATCCCGCGCGAGTGCGCGCCCAAGGCGCCGAGCGGCACGAGGATGGCCGATCAGGTCGCGGAGGCCACGCGCGCGCGCATCGGCGTCGCGGCGGCCCCGCCCGCGGGCGTGCCCGTCGTGGGCCTCACCAACATCGGATCGCTCCGCGCGCCGCTCGCCGCGGGCAAGGTCAAATTCGAGGACGTCTTCACCGTCGCGCCGTTCGAGAACACGGTCGCGTCGTGCGTCACCACGCGGCGCGGGCTCGTCCGCTTGATCGAGAACGCGCTCGCCAAGGACTCGTCGCGCGAGCGCTTCCCGCTCGGGATCGCGGGCGTGAGCGTGCGCATCAAGCGCGCTCCGTCGGGCAAGCCGTCGCTCGTCGCGCTGGCGATCGAGGGCGAGCAAAAGCCTTTGCGCGACGACGCGCCGGTCGCGATCGCGCTCTCGGACTTCGTCCTCCTCGGCGGGGACGACTTGATGGACGGGGTCGCGTGCTCGTCGAAGGCGACGTCGCAGGCCAGGATCCGCGACGTGTGGCGCGCCCAGCTCGAGCGGGAGCGCGCGTGCGACGGGCCTTCGAAGAACGTGATCGTCGAGTGATTTGCCAGGAGGAGGGTGTCTTTATGCGCGCGTACGTTGGTCTCGTGGTGGCTCCTCTCGTCGCGTGGCTCTTTGCGTGCACCGGGTGCGCGGCGCCGTTCTCGACCATGGATGCGAGCAGCAACACGGTCGGGCTCGGCCCGGGCGAAGCGACGAGGCGCTACGCGGTCGTGTTCGGCGGCAAGACCCCGCACGTCTGCTTGGAGTCCATCAACCCCGCGGTGCGCGCGCCGGTCTTCAACATCAACCTGGGCGCCTCGATCAAAAACGAGACGGGGCTCTCGGGGCAGGGGAGCGGCAGCGGCAAGGGCAAAGACGGCACCGAGGGCGGCGCGCAGGCCGGGTTCGACTACAAGCTCGGCCAAGACGTGGGCCTCAACGCGGGCTTGCAGGCGTACGACAGGATCGCCCAGCTCTATCAAATCGACGACATCATGCAGCTCGCGCACGCGGCGCTCTATCGGCTCTGCGAGGCGACCGGGAACAAAGACATGGATCAGACCCGGTTTGCGCAGAACTACGAGATGGTGTTCGACAAGACGCAGAAGCTCCTCGAACAGCAGATGAAGAACGACCTCGCGCTCGCGCTCGCGCGGATGCACGCCACCATCGCGCTCCTCGCGCAGCAGGAGGACGATCTGCGCAAGCGGCACGACGAGGACGACAAGAGGCTCGCGCGACAGATCGACAACGAGCGCAGCAACGAGTCGCTCCGCGCGCGCCCGCCCGCCGCAGGGCCGCCCCGCGCCGAGCAGCTCCAGCGCGAGCGCGACGAGGCCAAGGCCCGCAACGAGGACGCGCGGCGCGAGCTCCGATCGAGGATCGACGCCCTGTCGAAGCAAGCCGCCGAGCTCCGCGGCACGATCAAAGACAAATAGAAGTCGCGCGGGCGTCGCGAGACTCCCCGTAAGAAGACGGTTTCGTGGTACGAGGGGGGCCTCATGCCGCCTGGGCATCCCTCTCGCGAGCGATTCGCGCTCTCGTTCGGTGTCGCGCTCCTCTCCGCGGGCGCCATCGTGCTCGAGATCTCGCTGACGCGCATTTACTCCGCATTTTTCGGCCACGCCCTCGCGTTCCTCGCGGTGTCGGTCTCGATGCTCGGCGCGGGCGCGGGGGCCGGGCTCCTGCGCGCGTTCCCTGGGATCTGCCGCTCGCCGAGGCTGTTCTCGGGGCTCGCGTACCTGTCGAGCCTCGCGGCGGCGGCGACCGTCGTGTCGCTCATCGCGCTCTTTCACGAGAAGCCGGCCGTGATCGCCACGCTCAACGCGCTCCGGCCGCTCGGGCTCACGTACGCGCTCTCGGCGTTGCCCTTCGTCTTCGTCGGCGCGGCGATCGCCGCTGCGCTCACGCGCTCGGCGCGCGAAGCGGGCGCGCTCTACCGCGTCGATCTCATGGGGGCCGCGCTCGGCGCGCCGCTCGCGATCGTCGCGCTCCGCGCGGGCGCCTCGCGGACGGGGCTCTTCGTGGCGATCGCGTTCGCGCTCGCGGGCGTCGTGTTCGCGCTCGGGCCGCGCGCAGACCGCGACGAGGCCGCGTCACCTTCGGCCGAAGCGAGGCCGCGCAGCGCGCCCGTGGCCACCGCGGCGCTCGCGACGGTCGTGCTCCTCCTCGGGGACATGTGGGTCCCGTGGCTCAAATTGCCGGTGATGCGTTGGGCCGGCAGCGATCGCATCGACGTCACGGAGTGGAGCGAGCTCGGCCTCGTGAGCGTCGACAAGCCGTCGGGCGGCTCGACGTGGATCCGCTTCGACGGCGGCGGCGCGAGCCAAATCCTCGACATGAAGACCACGCCGCCGCTCCACCCCGACGAGATGGCGTACGTGCTCCACAGAGACCAGGGCCCCGTCCTCGTGCTCGGGGCGGGCGGCGGGCGCGACGTGCGCGCCGCGCTCAAATACGGCCAAAAGGCCATCGACGCCGTCGAGGTGAACCCGCTCGTCGTGACGCGCGTGATGCGCGGCAAGTACAAAGAGCTGAGCGGCGGCCTCTACGATCGCCCCGACGTCAACGTGATCGTCGCCGACGGTCGCGCGTTCCTGCGCAGCACGTCCAAGCTCTACCGCAACATCGTGCTCTCGCTCGTCGAGACCCAGGCGGCGTCGTCCGCGGGCGCGCTCGCGCCGGTGGAGTCCGGTCTCTACACGATCGAAGCGTTCCGCGACTACCTCGCGCACCTCTCGCCGGAGGGCACGCTCATCGTCACGCGCTGGGATCACGAGGCCGATCGCCTGCTCGTCCTCGCCGGCGCCGCGCTCCGCGACATGGGCGCGGACAAGCCCGCGGCGCATCTCTACGCGTGCAGCGCCGCGCGCTCGACGTCGGTGCTCATCAAGAAGAGCCCGCTCGGCTCGGGCGAGCTGCGCGAGCTCCGCAAGCTCTGTCGCAAGAACAAGTTCATGGAGGTGTTCGCGCCGGACGACGCGCACGGCAGCGGTCGCGTCGCGCTCGTCGAGACGGGCGCGCACGCCGGCCCCTCGGATCTCACGCCGCCCACCGACGATCGGCCGTTCTTCTTCTACACGGTGCCGCTCCGTCGCGCGCTCGCGGCCCTGGCGCACCCGCTCGACCTGTCGACGGAGGATCGCGGGCTCGCGGTGATCGCCGGGCTCTTCGCGGTGAGCCTCGCGTTCGGGGTCCTGTTCCTGCTCGTGCCTCCGCTGTTATCGCGCGCCGGCCCATCGCGTTCGGGCGCGTTTGGCCCGTTCGTGTTCTTCGCGGCGATCGGCGCGGGCTTCTCGCTGGCCGAAATCGCGGTCGTGCACGTGCTCACGGTGTTTCTCGGTCATCCCGTGTACGCGCTCGCGGTGGTGCTCTCGTCGCTGCTCGGGTGGGCCGCGCTCGGCAGCCATCGGGCGGGGCTGTTTCACGCGGGGGAAGCTCCGTCCGCGATGGGCGCGCGCGCGGCGACCGTCGCCGTGATGCTCGGCGTGCTCGCTGCGACGCTCGGCCCCGTGCTCGGCGGGTTGGGGGGTCTTCCGCTCGGCGTGCGTGTCGCGTTGGTGGTCCTGCTCCTCGCGCCGCTCGGCATGTTGATGGGCATGCTCGTCCCGCTCGGCATCCAGAGGCTCAGCGATCTTCCTCACCGGGTCACGTGGTGTTGGAGCGCACATGGCTTTGCCGCGGTCGCCGCGGCGGCCGTCGCGACCCTGATGGCGATGCAGCTCGGGTTCAGCGCGGCCCTCTTGGCGGGCGGGCTCTGCTACTGGGTTGGAGCGCTCGCTTCGCGCGGGACGTAGCGCCCGAACCTGGGTCTGCGGAAATGCAGAAGGACCGCATCCGGGGGTCGGATGCGGTCCTTCGTGCTGCCGTTTTTGGGCTTTTCGTGGATGCTACCTGCGCGGACGCGGCCGGATCGAGCGGCCGGTGCTGGTCGTGACGGGCGGCGGGGTCACCTTGGGCGCGGCCGTGGGCTTGGTCGCCGGGCCGGGCTTGGGCGCGGGGCCGGCCGGGGGCGCCGCGGCGTTGCTGTCGGCAGGCGCCGCGCTGTCGGCGGGGGGCGCCGCGCTGTCGGCCGGCGGGGCGCTCGCGCTCGCAGACGCGGACGCGGCGGTGCTGGCCTTGGTGTCCTCTGCCGGCGCCAAAATGAAGCCGAGCGCCGTGGTGATGCTGCCGAGCACGATGGTCACGATGCCGGCGATGAGCGCGATCTTGGCGTACTTGACGGCGGTGCCGAGCGTCGCCTCGCGGCCTTTGTCGGACAGGAGCAGCGAGCTCCACCCCGCCTCGCCGATGGCGAGCCCCATCGGACCCTGCGCGAGCTTGCCGAGCGCGTAGTAGTTTTGGCCTTGCACGAAGGGCACGATCTTCTCGCGGCCCTCGTACGCGTCGGTGACCTCGTTGTTGCCGAGGATGGCGCCCGCGATGGCGGCGGCGAGCGAGCCGGTCTGCACGCGCATGTGGCCGAACTGGATCTCGTTCGGCACGATCATCCCGATGTTGACCTTGCTCGAGTGCGTGGTCTTGAGGTCGGTGCTCGGGGGCTTGGTGCAGTCGATGCCGATGGCGCCTTGGCCGTCGTGGAGTTGGAAGACGGTCCCCTGCTTCTGGTCCATCACGCTCTTCGAGCCGGTGACCTTCGAGGTGGAGCCGTCGGAGTTGACCTTCATCTCGTGGTAGTGACGCGTCACCTCGATCTCGTAGAAGACGCAGGGTTGCCCCGACATCGGGGCGTAGATGGGCTGCCCCGTCATCTGCCCCTCGCACGAGACCATCTGCTTCGCGTCCGCGGCGCCCATGCCCTGCTGCGCGATCTCGGACGGTTTGCGGAACGGGACGGAGCGGATCTTCCCGGCTTTGCTGTTGTTAACGAGGTAGATGATGAACGCGATGATCGCGATGATGATGAGAAGGATTCCGATTCCTTGCAGTGCGGCCATGGGCTCCTCGCGGGAGGGGTAGGGGAGGGATCGCTCGGCAGCGGGCGCTGGGGCGGCCGAGGCGCGGCATCATACGGCGGGATCCCGGTGAGTCTTCCCCCCTTTTTTAAGAAAATGCGCTCGGGGGCGGGTCAGCTTGCCAGGTCGGTGCTCGTCCGATAGACGGCGCGCACGGCGAGCCACCCCGGTTTGGGCTCCCGGTAGCTGAGCTCGCAGCCGCCCTCGAAGGCCACCCGGGCGAGCCCGAGCTTGCCCTCCACGATGACGGCCGTCGCCCGCTCGAACACGCGATGAAGCGAGGCTAAATAAGCGTCCGCCGGCGAGCTGAAGCTCCTCAGCCATCCGATGTGCGCTTCGAGCGCCGCGAGGGCGCCCGGCGAAGGCTGGCAGTTCTCGACCTCGATGATGAGCGCCTCGTTCGTCTCTTCGAGGCTCAACGTCACGCTGCTGCCCTCGCACGCGCCGTACTTGACCCCATTCTCGAGAAGCTCCGAGCACACCATCGCGACGGTGCCTGCCCGCTCTTCGCCGAGGGCCGACGCAAGGAGCTTCCCGACGCCGTCGCGCACCTGCTCGATCCGGGACCAATCCGGCTTGATTCGAACGAAGAGCAGCAGCGCGGAGAGGTCGGTCATCAGATCGCTCGCAGACGAAAGCGCCCGCGGGCTGGTTCGTGGTCCATCGTGGATGTCTCGAAGAGCTTGAGGGCCTCGAAGCTCAGGCGCTGCCAGCGCACCTGGCTCGCGTAGACGAGGGTCACCCCAACGCCGCGATCGATCGCCGTGCGGATGAGGTAGACGAGCGAGGCGATCGTGAGCGAGTTCATGAACTCCATCCGATTGAGGAGCAGCTCGATGGGCGCGCCGCCCGAGGCGGCGACGTCGAGCGCCTCTTGCAGGAAGGGATCGAGCACCTCCGAAGGGCGCCGGTGGTTGCTCTTGCCCGACCAGACGAGCTGGACCGGGGACGCCGCGTCCTCGTGCAGGACGTCGATGCTCAGATCCCCTGCCGAGAGGCTCTTCATGGAGGTCAGTCCGCGGTGAAGAGGCCGACGGTGCCGCCGACCCACGTCAAGTCCCGGTTTTGATCGACGCCGAGCATCTTGCCGCGCGAGAGCCGCACCAAGTTCAGCGCGAGGATCGGCGCGGCGTCGTCGGGCGCGCGCAGGAACATCATCCTGACCTCGCCCTTCACGCCGTTGCCGTCGGGCATGAGGAGCGCGGGCTCGTACGCGATCTTCTCTTGCAGCACGTAGCTCCCCCGGTGCTCATGGGGGACGGCGTCGACGTCCTCGCGCGTGACGTCGACCTTGACGCCCGCGCCCGCGAACGAAAAGAGCGGCTTGAGGACGTAGCGCGAGAGATCGGCCGGCAGCTCGTCGATCTCGGACACGTAGCGCGCGCGCGGCACGGCCGGATGATCGAGGTGGGGGAGCGAATACTTCGACCAGGTCCAATACCAGTTGGGGTGCGAGCACCACGTGACGTCGAGCTCGTCGGTGTAGCGGAACGGGAGCGTCACGTTCTTGCTCTCGAGCTCGTCGAAGACGATGCGGTTGTAGATGCGCCGCACCTCGACGAGGCCTTTGTCCGTCTTTCGGAGGAGCTTTCGGCCCTCGCGCACGAGCGTGGTCGGGCAGACCGCGTCGATCCCGACGAGCTCCTTCGTGGCCAAGAAGTCGGGGTAGGTCTTCTGCTTCTGCGGATCGAGGTCGAGCAGGAGCACGTTCTCTGGGTCGTTTCCTGCCAAGATCGCGCGCCTGAGATGCGCGACGAAGCTGTCCCGGTCGAGTCCGCTGAAGAAGATGGACCAGCGCCGATCGAGCCCGGGCATGGATCGCATCGCCTCGGCCATCACCTCGGACTGGATCACCATCAGCGCGTAGAGCGACGGGAACGCTTGCAGCTCGACGACGCGCCCGTCGAGCTCGCCGTCCTCGCCGCGCACGAGGGCGAAGTCGACCTGGACGCAGCTCGGCAGCGGGTCCATCCCCGGCGTGTCGAGGTGCTTCGGGATCGCGCGCTTCATCTTGGCGATGCGCGCGGGATCCGACAGCGCGGCGACGATCTCGCGCGCGGATCGCGCGAGCTTGTCGCGCAGCGCGTGCGGGAAGAAGAGCGGCGTCTCGGCGACGCGGAACGGGATCGGGCAGCCGACCCGCTGCTCCAAGCGCCGCAGATAATCCGCGTAGAACGCGTCGGTGTAGGCGCTGTTGTAGGCACGTCGAAGCGAGGGATCCATGCGCTCTTTGCGTATCACGATTTGTCCCCGGGTTGCGCGCTGACCTGTGATACCGTGCCGCCCGTGACACGTCGGATCGTCCCTCTCGTGCCTCTCGCGGTTTGCCTCGGCCTTTCGCAGGTCGCGTGCACGTGGCTCACCCAACCCGAGGAGATCTCCATCACCCCCGATGTGCTCGGCGCGCCGGAGCCTGCGCCCGCACCCGCTCCTCCGCCCGTTGCGCCGCAGCGTGCGGCTCCGGCGGCTCCTGCGCCGGGGGGGCACGCCCCAAGCGGAGGGTGAGGCGGCTGAGCCGACTCCAGGTTGGAGTCCAATGAAATCGTCGAATCAAAGGCCGCTTCACGAGTCCGCGGAGCACGAAGCCCTTCGTGTGCAAGCTCGGCGCTTCGCCGAGCGCGAGATCGCGCCCTTCGCGAGCGCGTGGGACGAGGCCTGCGAGTTCCCGCGCGAGCTCTATAAAAAGGCCGCCGATGCGGGGATCTTAGGCCTCGGGTACCCCGAGGCCTACGGGGGTGCGGGCGGCGATCTGTCGCACGCGATGGCCGCGGGCGAGGAGATCATCACCGCCGGCAAATCGCCGGGCGTGTCCGCGGGGCTCGGCAGCCACGCGATCGCGGTGCCGCCCATCTTGGCCGCCGGGAACGAGGAGCAAAAACGCCGCTTCGTCCCGCCGGTCGTCCGCGGCGAGGCCATCGCGGCGCTCGCGATCACCGAGCCCGGGGGCGGCAGCGACGTCGCGTCGCTCACCACGCGCGCGGTGCGCGACGGCGCGCATTACGTGGTGAATGGGCGAAAGACGTTCATCACGTCGGGCTGCCGCGCGGACCTCGTCACCACCGCGGTGAGGACCGGAGGCGAGGGGCACGGCGGCATCTCGATGCTCGTGATCGAGCGCGGGACGCCGGGGTTTTCGGTGAGCAAGAAGCTCTCGAAGATGGGGTGGTGGGCGTCCGACACCGCCGAGCTCGTCTTCGAGGACTGCCGCGTCCCCGTCGAGAACCGCCTCGGCGACGAGAACGCCGGGTTTTACGCCATCATGACGAACTTCGCGACCGAGCGGCTGCTCCTCGCGAGCTCGTGCGTCGCCATCGCCGATCTCGCGTACCAGGAGTCGATCGCGTACGCGCGCGATCGCCGCGCGTTCGGCAAATCGATCACCGGCTTTCAGGTCATCCGGCACAAGCTCGCCGACATGGCCTCGCGCATCGCCGCGGCGCGCGCGCTCACGAGCGAGGCGCTCACGCGTTACCTGCGCGGCGAGCCCATCCCCGGCCTCGCCGCCATGACCAAGAACGTCGCGACCGACATGGTCACCGCGGTCGTGGATCAAGCGGTGCAGATCCACGGCGGTTATGGGTACATGCGCGAATACGTGGTCGAGCGGCTGTTCCGCGACGCGCGGCTCTACCCGATCGGCGGGGGCACGCGCGAGATCATGAACGAGATCATCTGCAAGACAGAGGGATATTGATGCTCGAGCGCGCTTCGATGGGGCTCCCGTTCGTCCTCGCGATCGCGCTCACGGGCGCGTGCAACAAGACCGAGGAGCCCACGCCCACGCAGGAGCCCGCGCCGCGCACGACCGTCGGGGCGAAGAAGGCCGAAGGGCCGGTCGACGTCGGGTACGACGCGCCCGCGTCGTGGCAAAAGGTCGAGAGCCCGAGCAAGATGCGCAAAGCCACCTTCAAGATCCCCCGCGCGGCGGGCGACTCCGAGGACGCGGAGCTCAGCGTGATGTCGGCCGGCGGCTCGGTCGACATGAACATCGAGCGGTGGGCAGGGCAGTTTGGGAAAAAGGGCGCGGACGTGACGCGCACCGCGCGCAAGGTGGGCGATCTCGCGGTGACCCTGGTCGAGGTGAAGGGGGTTTACGCGGGCTCGGGGATGCCGGGCACGGACCCCGGACCGCCCAAAGAAGGTTGGGCGCTGCTCGGCGCCATCGTGGTGGGGCCCGGCGCCTCGCCCGGACCTTCGGGGACTACGTTTTTCAAGATGACCGGGCCTGAAAAGACCGTGGCCGCCGCGAAGCCCGATTTCGACAAATTCGTCGGGAGCATGCGTCTTCGCTGAGCTTTCTTGTCGCGTCGCCGTCGAGCCGCCTTCCCAGGTGGAAAAATACAGGATAAGCTAGCCCATCGATACCGCTTCGGTTTCTGGAGGTCTTATGCGTCGTTCCCGAGTCGTGGCTTCGTTGTGCTTGACGGGGGTGTGGATGGTGGCCGCCGCCCTTGCCAATGGCTGCTCCGCGGGCAACACCCCGAACCCGAGCGGTACGGGCGCGAGCGGCGGCTCGGGCGGCGCGACGTCGAGCTCCGGCACCGGCGGAAGCCACTCGACCAGCACGTCGACCAGCAGCTCGGGCCAGGGCGGCACGGGCGGCGATATCATCATCATCCCCGACTCCGGTCCTGAGGACGTCGTCGAGGACATCCCGGTTGATCCGTGCATGAGCAAGTGCGGCATGGTCGAGCTGTGCGATCCTTCGCATCTCGGCCTCGACGACGACTGCGACGGCCTCGTCGACGAGGACTGCGGGTGTGTCTCGGGCCAAGCGCACTTCTGCTTCAAGGGCGATCCCGCGTACCACAACACCGCAGGCTGCTTCGACGGCACCGAGGTCTGCAACGAGCAGGGCAAATGGGGCCCGTGCATCGGCGGTGTCCACGCCGTCGCGCCGGACCTCTGCTTCAACGCGAACCCGGATGCGTGTCACGCCATCACCGCAGCGCCGTTCGCGCCGGTCTCGCTCAAGACGGGCACCGGCAACTTCAGCTCGGGCGCGCTCACCGAGATGTTCACCGTGGCGTGCCCGCCGGGCGTCATGCCGTGTCCCGCCGTGATGGCGCCCGACACGTTCACCGCGCTCCAATCGGGCGAGTACACCGTCACGTACACCAAGACGGTGCAGGGCGATCCAAACCCCAAGTCGTGCACGTATCCGCTGCTCGTCGGCTCACGCGGTCTCCGCGTCGAGCTGTCGTGGGAGCACAGCGCGGCGGACAGCGGCGTCGACCTCGACCTCCACGTCCATCAGCCCAACAACAACCAGCCTTGGGGCATCAGCCCCGGCGTGGCCCAGGACTGCACGTGGTCGAACTGCGTCTTTACGGACTTCGATCCTCCGCAGGGCATCGGCTCTCCCAAGTGGTTCGCCGATCCGCCCGCGATGCCGCCCACGCCGGTCAATTGGTACCTCGATCCGGTGTTCGAGAACAACAACTGTTACTTCGCTCCGCGCGGCGTCGGCCTCGATTGGCAGGGGCTCGGCATGGGGTGCCACAACCCGCGCCTCGACCTCGACAACATCACCTGTCAATTCGGCGTGACGGACCCCAACAACTTCTCGTTCTGCGCGCCCGAGAACGTCAACGTGGACTTCCCGCCCAACGGCGAGTGGTTCCGCGTCGGCGTCCACTACTACTCGTCTCACGGGCTCAACTACGACGTCCACCCCAACATCAAGATCTTCTGCAACGGCGCGCTCGCGGCTGATCTTGGGCCTCAAGGGTTCTATATGCCCGAGTCGCCGGTCACCTTCCAGCCGTCGGACGGGTCGAGCTTCGGCGGCAATCGCTTCTGGGTCGTGGCCGACGTCGCGTTCAAGGCCGACATGTGCAACAACACGCAATGCATCGTGAGGCCGGTCTACTCGGATCCCAACGCCAAGACGCCGTTCCTCACCAACGACACGGCCGCGACCACCATGTTCGCGCCCGGTTATCCGCCCCCGCCCTGATCGAATGCCCGAGATCACGTCTCCCAGCGCGATTCGTAGTCTCCTCGCCTCGGCCCGCACCATCGCGGTGCTCGGGGCGAGCGAGACGCCCGCGCGCGCCGGGCACTACGTCCCTGATTATCTCCACGAGCAGGGGTATCGCGTCATCGCGGTCAATCCGCTGCTCGCGGGCAAGGTGCTTTGGGGGGAGGTCGCGCGCGCGACGCTGGCCGAGATCACCGATCCGATTGACATCGTGGATGTCTTTCGGAGACCTGACCAGTTGGCCTCTCACCTCGATGACATCACCGCGATGAGACCGCTCCCCAAGGTGGTCTGGCTCCAGCTCGGGATTCGCGATGATGCTTTTGCGGCCTCCGTCATGAAGGCTGGGATCGACGTCGTCCAAGACCGATGCACCTTGGCCGATCATCGCGCGTTCTCGTTGGGGAGTTGACAGAGCCGAGCGCCGTCCCAAGCTTGCGGGCCGTGCCTGACTCGAATGACGCCCGCGATGCGCACGCCCTCCTCAAGCTGAATGGCTCCCACGTCCCGGGGCTCGAAGGGCTGCCGACCAACGCCGGCCAAGCGATTCAGGCGGCGTTTCCCCCGCCGAGCGACGTGGGTCGTTCGATTCCGCGGCCGTCATGGGCCCAAGACGATGAAGAGTCGCTCCCGGGTTTCTCGTTCGTCGGGCCCCTCACGACGGAGCGCAAAGCGCGTGAGAGCGCGCTCGTGCTCCAATCCATGTCGGTTTGGCACGCGGTCCGCCGCGTCGCTCCGGTGCCCGGCGCGCACCACGGTGGCTTTGTGCTGCTCGTCCGCGACGAGGATCACGCGCGCGCGGCCGAGGCGCTCGCGCGCTACGAGGAGGAGAACCGCGATTGGCCGCCCAAGCGCTCGCGCGAGCGGCTCCGCCACGCGCCCTCGTGGATCGTGCCCGCGGTGTTCGCGCTGATGATCGCGTTCTTCTTCGTGACGGGCCCTGTGGCGGGCGAGAGTCGCTGGTTCGCGCGGGGGATCGCGGTCTCGCACGTGGTGCTCGGCGCCGAGCCTTGGCGCGCCGTCACCGCCCTGACGCTGCACGCCGACGGCGTTCACGTGCTCGGCAACGCCATCTCAGGCACGGTGTTCGGGGCCGCGGTCCAGCGCAGGATCGGCCCAGGCGGCGCGCTCTTGGCCATCACCCTTTCGGGGACGTTGGGCAACACCGTCAACGCTTTGTATCACAGGCTCCGCGGCATCCCCGAGCACGCCTCGCTCGGCGCCTCGACCGCGGTGTTCGGCGCGATTGGCCTGCTCGCCGCGACCGAGCTCGTGCTCCGCACGTCCCGCAGCAAACGCAGCTACCTCGACCTCGCGGCGCCCATCGTCGGAGGGCTCGCGCTGCTCGGCGCGCTCGGATCGGGCTCGGGCGATCATCGCACCGATCTCGGGGCGCATCTCTTTGGCTTGCTCGCGGGCATGATGATTGGCCTCGTCGCGGCGCTCGCGCTCAAACGAAGGAGCGATGTCGTCCACTTCGAGGGGAGCGGGCCCGCCGGCGCGTCGGTCGAGCTCGGCGCGGGCAACCCGAGCGTGATGGTGCAAGCCGCGCTCGGCGCCCTCGCCGCGACGATCGTCCTCGGCGCGTGGAGGCTCGCGCTCCGCTGAGCCACGATGAAGGAGCTGCCTCGGCCGCGGGCTGATACGCTCGCGTGCCTTTGGAGAGCGACTCTCAGCCCCTGCTCCGCCGCCTCTCGGGCCCCCTCGTCGCGGCGGTGGTGTTCGCGATCGCCGCGCTGATCCCGGCGATCGCGCTCTATGGCTTCACCGTCGATGATGCGCTCATCTCGGCGCGATACGCGACGAACATCGCGCGCGGCGCGGGGTATCGCTTCAACGCGGGCGGCCCGATCACCGACGGCGTGACGCCCCTCGGCTTTCCTTATCTGCTCGCGCCCTTCGCGCAGCGAGGGCCCCTCTTCGCCCTCTCGGCGGCAAAAATCATAGGGGTCTTCTCGTGGGTGATCGCCGCCGCGGCGCTCGGCGCGGCCGTGTCGCGCGGAGGCGGGAGACCGCGGCGTTTCCTCGTCCTTGCGATGGTGATGGCCTCGGCGCCGCTCGGCGCGTGGAGCGCCGCGGGCATGGAAACAGGGCTCGCGATCGCGTTCGGAGCGCTCGCCGTTGCGCTCCCTGCGCTCGGCGCGCCGCGCGCGGGGGCGTGCGCGGCCGGGCTCCTCGCGTGGCTCCGGCCCGAGTGCCTGCCGTTCGCGATCGTGCTCGGCGCGGTCGCGTTCGAGGGCACGCCGCGCATCTCCGCGATCGCGCTTGCGATCGTGCCTTTTGCGCTGGCGGCGGCGATCCGCGTCGCCGTCTTTGGGCGCCCCGTTCCGCTCTCGGCGCTCGCAAAGCCGTCGGACGCCGTGCTCGGATTTCGCTACGCGCTCGCGTGCTTGATCCTGACCGGGCCCGTCGCGCTCGTCGCGCCGCGCGCGCTGCTCCTCCTCGATCGGCGCACGCTCGGGACCGCGGCCGCGATCGGGCTTCATTTTGCGGCGATCGGCGCTGCCGGCGGGGATTGGATGCCGCTCTCGCGGCTCGCGACGCCCGCGCTCCCCGCGTTGATCCTGGTGACGTCGAGGCTCATCGACGTCGCGAGGCCGTGGGCCTCGGCGCTGCGGCTCGCGCTCGCGCTCGCGGGCGAGCTGTTCACGCTGGTGCGCATCGGCCCCTCCGCCGCGCGCGTGGGCGACGATCGGCGCGCGTTGATCGCCGAGCTCGCGCCTCGGCTGCGATCGATGAAGACCGTCGCGGCGCTCGACATCGGGTGGCTCGGCGCGGCGACGGACGCGACCATCGTCGACCTCGCGGGCCTCACCGATCCTGCGATCGCCGCGCTCCCCGGCGGCCACACGTCGAAGCGAATCCCGCCTTCGCTCCTCGATGGGCGCGGGGTGACCGGGCTCGTGCTCTTGGTGCGCGAGGGGCAGCCGGTGCGCGAGCCGTGGGCGCACACCTTCTTTGCGCGCGCGGTGGAGCTGCACGTGGCGGCGCTCCCGGGCGTCGGCGAGGCGTTCGCTCCGGTCGCCGAGAGCCACGCGCCGCACCTCCGTTATCTGGTGCTCGCCGAGAGCGCGGACCGCCGTTGATTCACAAGCGGTTAACACGATTTCATGTTCCTGCGTGACCCGACGATGTAACGTTTCGGGTACCCCGCGCGACAGAGCTAGCCGCGGAGGCAGTAGAGGTGATGGCGCACGTGAACCACCAGCACGCACCGGGATCCAATCAAGACGGCACGCTCCCCTGGGGAACGCCCGCGGGGCCTGCGGGGACCATGATCACGCGACAAGGCCAGTCGGCGGCCATGGGGACGGCGCCCTCGGCGTACGACGCGACGCTCGCCGCAGATACGTTGGCGCGGCCCGTCGAGCCGGTCACTGCACAATCCGGCGTGCGCGACACGGGCGTCGCCGCGATGACCGCGGTGCCGATGAGCACCAGCGCGCGGAGCACGGTGCTCCCGAGGGTCGAGCACCAAAACGGAGAGGCCAAGCTCGTCGTCGACGGGCGGCTCCGGTACGAGCCTCAAAAGACGCTCGGCGTCGGCGGCATCGGCGAGGTGATCGGCGCCTTCGACAACGACATCGGCCGGCCCGTCGCGGTCAAGCGGCTCAAGCCCGAGGTGCGCGTGCCTGGGATGGTGGTGCGCTTCGTCGACGAGATTCGCACGGTCGGCAGGCTCGAGCACCCGAACATCGTGCCCATCCACGACGTCGGCGTGGACCAAGGCGGCGATTATTACTTCGTCATGAAGTACGTCGAGGGCGAGACGCTCGAGAGCATCTTGCAAAAGCTCGACGCGGGCGACCCTGCGTATCACGCGCGGTATGGCTTCGAGCGGCGCGTGCAGATCTTCTTGGAGGTGCTCCACGCGGTCGCCTACGCCCACGACAAGGGCATCGTCCACCGCGACATCAAGCCTGCCAACGTGATGGTCGGGCCTTATGGCGAGGTGGTGCTGATGGATTGGGGCATCGCCAAGGCCATCAAAGATCCGGTCGAGCGCGCGGTGCCCAAGCAGGCGGGCGGGGCCGAGGACATCGGCGAGAGCGCGGCGCAGAGCGTGCGCAAACGCGCCTTCAAGACCATGGTCGGCTCGCTCCTCGGCACGCCCGCGTACATGTCGCCGGAGCAGTCGCGCGGCCAGCCGGTGGACGAGCGGAGCGACATTTATTCGCTCTCCGTGATGTTCCACGAGATGCTCACGCTCCGCCATTACCTCATGGGCAAACCCACGCTCGACGCTTTGCTCGAAGGCGTGCGCACCGATCCTCTCCCCTTTGGGACGGCCAACGCGCACCCTCATCAAGCGCTCGCCCCGATGGAGCTCTTTTGGTTCATCCGCAGGGGCACCGAGAAGGACGCCGCGGCGCGCTTCTCGTCGGTGCGTGAGATGATTGACACGCTCGGGAGGAGGGCGGACGGCGACATCGAGGTTCACTGCCCCGCGACGTTCACCAAGCACCAAGCCCACCGGTGGCTCAAATTCTTCGACGCGCACCCCTATTTGGTGATGACGATGTTGTTCGTGCTCACCATGGGGTTTTTGGGCGGGATGGGCTTTACGATCTTCAAGCTCGTCGCGTAATCGCTCTATTTTTTCTTGCACGGGCTCGCGCCGGGCTTGACCTCGACGGTCCAATGTTTGGGGCTCTTTTCGAGCTTGAAGCCGGCGCCGTCGAGCGCCTTGGCGACGCGCTCTTCGAACTCTTCTCGGGTGAGGTTGTCCCCGGTGAGCGTGACGAGCGCGCAATCGGTGGACTGGCGAGCCTTCCTTTTATAGTGGATGGGTTTGCCGGTCACCTCGCGGAGCGTGCGGAGCAGCTCGTGGGCGCTTGCGTCCGTCAGGTTCAGCGAGATGGGGCCGTCCCACGCTTTGCCCGGCGCTGGGCCCTCTTCGTGGTGCGCCTCCTCCGCGGGCTCGTCCGCAGGCGAGGGGGGCGCGGGAGGATCGCTCGATTTGTTGCACCCGGTGATCGAAGCAGCGATGAGGAGCAGAGCGGCGGCGCGCATGAGAAGGTTCATCGCTCAGCTCGGGCACGCGCGCAACCGCTCATGACGCACGGGGCGGCGGTCGCGACGGCGCAGGTGGGATAGAGGTGCTGGGGGCGCTGGGGGCCAAGGCCTCGAGCGTGACACCCTCCATGTGACGGCTGTTGAGGTAAAGGAGCGCGGCCGCGGTGAAGGTGAACGTCCAGGCGACGAGCTGGAGGCACGGGATCAAGAGGATCCCGATATCGGTGAAGATCGAGTCGCTGGAGTTGTCGATGATCGTGACGAAGGAGACGTTCGCGAGCTGCGCCAAGGTCAACCAAAAGACCCAAATAATCGCGGTTCGAAACAAGATGTGCAGCCCCCAAACAATCGTCGCGGCGTTTCGGAACGGCCTCGTCAGCTCGGCGGAGCGACGGAGCGAGGCTACGCCCGGCCTCTGCTCGAGCGCCGCGACGGACGGATATACCAAGAAGCGGCTGTAAAGGAGGGTGATGGCGAGCAACGAGGGCGCCTCAAGCGCCAAATAAAAGCCTGTGGAGAGATCGGTCGCGTCGCTCTTGAACAGCTTGAGATACGTGCCGATATAAAAGAGCGGCTCACGCGTCACCGCGGCGGAGACGAGGATCGTGAACATCATGACCAACGTTGGTGAGAAGGTGGCGCGCAGGCACCGCCTGGCCTCGCCCAAAGACACCTCTTGATAGGGGGGATCGAGGGGGGACAACAAAAGGTCTCGCGCCCGCGCTGTCGCGATGGCCAACGCGACCGGCTGTGCGAACCACAGCATTATCCCGTACGTGAGGAAGAGGAGCAGCCCGAGCGGCTTGGCGACCTTGGGTGACAAGATGTGCAAGCTCGCGAGCTGCCGGACGAGCACGCGAAGCCCGCTCAAGATGAGGGGGCCCGCGAACACCTTTACGTTGAGGCCGAAGAGGCTCGTGAAGTGCACCGAGGTCAACGCCATGGCCCTGCCGATGAGCGACCCCGCGCCCTCGGCGCCGGCGGAGAGCGCGGCCGCGAAGCTCTGCGCGCTCGGGGGCCTGTCGTCGGGGGCTTTGGCCAGCGCTTGCATGACGACGGCCGCGACGCCGGGCGGGATCGAAGGCGCCTTGGCGAGCAAGGGTGGGGGAGGAGATCGAATGTGCTGGAGCGCGATGGGCGCGGAGGTGCCGTTGAACGGCACCTCGCCCGCGAGCATCCGGTACACGAGGACGCCGAGGCTGTAGACGTCCGAGCGCGCGTCCACGCTGCGATGGAGCCACTGCTCCGGGGACATGTAAAAAGGCGTCCCGAGGAGCACCCCCGCCTGCGTAATCGAGTCTTCGCTCTTGAGGCGTTTGCCCGAGCGCACGGAGGGGGGCTCCGACGCGAGCGTCGTACACGAGGCGATGGTCGATGCGTCCGGCTCCGAGATCCGTTCGGCGAGCGTCGGGGAGTCCGGGTTCACCCCGGAGAGCGGGGGCGCGTCGTCCTCCAAAGGCACGTCGAGGGAGGAGCGGCTCTCCTCTTCTTCGCCGGTCGCGTGGACATCGGGGAACTGCGCCTCATGGAGCTTGGCGACGCCGAAGTCGAGGACCTTGATGGTGTATCCGCGCCTCGGGCTGGGCTCGAGCCAGATGTTCTCGGGCTTCAAGTCGCGGTGGACGATGCCATGTTTATGGGCCTCCTCCACGGCCGCAGCCACCTGTTGAACGATGTTGAGCGTCTTACCGAGAGGCAGCTTGATCTCCCTGTCCAGGAGGTCGGCCAAGGTCTCGCCCCGGAGCCGCTCCATGACGAGATAAGCCACCTGCTCCTCGCCCGCGGAAGCAAACCCGAAGTCGGTGACATTGACCACGTTGGGATGACGAATTTGTCCCGCGGCGCGGGCCTCCCGCCGAAATCTGGCAATCACGCCCTCGTTTTGCGTGAGCTCGGGCGCGATGATCTTGAGCGCCACGAGCCGGCCGGTGCCGAGGTGTTTGGCCAAGTACACGGCGCCCATGCCCCCACGCCCGAGGCGCTCCTCGACGCGGTACTTCTCGTCGAGGATTTTGCCAACGATCGCGTCTTCGTGGGGCATGTACCCGTGTCAGGTTATCCATGGATGCCGCCCCGTTGGCAAGGAGAAGCTTCGTCGCCTCCTCTCCGCTCGCTGTGCGCCGCCTGTTGTGTGCCGGCACGCTGGATCGAAACGCCGGGTTGCAAAAAAGAAAGGCGAGGGTCACTTTGTTGCTTGACGGGGCAGAGGAGACGGCGTTATTTCACCATCGCTCCCCCTTGTGCTCTCCCCTTTGCTGCCGGCCATAGGAGCGCCGATGCTGCACCGTTCGCGTTTCGTGATTGCCATCGAGGGCATCCGCGACGACGAGAACATTCTCTACGATGTCCTCTCGCGCCGTTATGTCGGCGTCAGCGACGCTGTTCTCTCGCTGATCGCGTCCCTCGAAAAAGGCGTCTCCCCCGATGAAGGAGATGAGGCCGAGATCTGCCGCGCGCTCGTGGAGCAGGGGTTTTTGGTCGAGCATCGGGGGATTGACGATGAGCGGCTCCGCCTGCATTTGGAGGCTTCGGCGAAGGGCATCCCCGGCGCGATGTACGTGACGTTGATGCCGACGCTCGCGTGCAACCTGGCTTGCACGTATTGCTTTCAAAACGGGTCTCCCGCGTACAACCGGATGAGCCGTGAGACCGAGGACGCGACGCTGGAATTCATCCTGCGCAAGGTGGACGAGGCGGCGACGCCCAAGCTCATCGTTCATTATTTCGGCGGGGAGCCCCTCACGCGCAAAGACGTGTTGATCCGCTCCGCCGAGGTCTTCCATGCCTCGATGGCCGCGCGCGGCGGTAGCTTCGAGTGGGAGATCACGACCAACGGGGTGAGCCTCGACAGGCCCTTCGTCGAGGCGATGAACCAGTTCGGCAGAGGCACCATCAAGGTGACGCTCGACGGCGATAAGGAGACGCACGACGCGGCCCGTATTTATCGTAACGGCAAAGGCTCGTTCGATGTCATCTTCGACAACGTCGTCGCGGTCGCGTCGGCCGGGCTCACGCGCCTCCGTATCGGTGGGAATTTCTTGCCCGATCAGGAAGAGAGTTATGCGCGCCTCGTCCACAAGCTGGAGGAGGCGGGCGTGCTCGGCAAGCTCGACGCCATCAAGTTCAAGCCCATCGCGCCGACCGCCGCCAACATGGCCTCTCCCTCCGACGGCGTGAGCGGGGTGGCCGCCGCCACGTGCACCACGTGCGCTTCACCCAAACGCGAAGCCGAGGTGATGGTGAGGCTCGATCGGTTGGTCCGCAAGAAGCGCCCGGAAGCGAAGAGCGAGACCATCGACTCCATCGGAGGGATCTGCGAGCTGCACTGGGACAATCAATTCATCATCGACCCCGACGGCCTCGTGTACAAGTGCCCAGCGGTGGCGGGCAGGCCCGAGGTGGCGATCGGATCCGTGACGAGCGCGTCGCTCAAGGGGGCTCCGCTCTTGGAGCTCCGGCCTTGGGAGAAATGCGGTGACTGTGCGTACATGCCTATTTGCGTGGGGGGGTGCTTGGGGGGCAAATACCTCGAAACGGGCCGCCGTGACGAGGTCAATTGCAAAAAGGAGCAGTTCGAGGCGAGTCTCCGCGAGACCGTGACTCGACGCTACCTCAACGAGCTCGGCGCCGCGCCATGGGATGGTGACGGCGGCGAAGCGACGGCGGATGGTCCGCGCGCCGCACACCCATAAAGACCGCGAAAGGATGGAGCCATGAACACCAAAGCCCAGACCACGCCTCCCTCGGAGACGAAGAATGAGAGCAGGAGGCTTCGGATCAAGACCGCAGCGCCCCCGCCCGGCGACCCGGCGCCGCTCCCCTGTTCAAACATTATCTTCTGAGGCACCAAAGCTCCCTGACGCCATCACCACCGATGGCGTGAGGCCGTTCACCGCCTGATCACTCCCCGCCTCGCAAACCATATTTGGTCATCTTCTCATGCAGCGTCGCGCGCCCGACGCCGAGCGCGCGCGCTGCCTCCGTTCGATGGCCCCCCGCCGCGGCGAGCGCCGCGACGATGAGGCCGCGCTCGTACGCCTCGACACGTTGCTTGAGCGAGGCGTCGCCCTCTTCGAGCACCGGCGCGGGCGCGCTGCCGGCCGATGGGAGCAGCGATAAGTCCAGCGTCCCCTCGCCCGACATCGCCACGAGCGCCTCCATCGAATTTTCGAGCTCGCGCACGTTCCCCGGCCACGGATGAGCCGCGATCCGGGCGAACAGCGCGGGCGGCGGCTCGACCCGCGCGACGCCGAACCGATCCGCCGCGCGCCGCAGGAACTCGCGCGCGAGGACGGCCGTGTCCTCGATGCGCTCGCGGAGCGGCGGGATCGACAGCTCGACGACCTTCAGCCGATAGTGGAGATCCTCGCGAAATCGGCCCTCTTTGACGAGCTTGTTCAAGTCGCGGTGCGTGGCCGCGAGGATGCGCACGTCGACGTCGTAGACGCGATCGTCGCCCACCGGCCTCACCTCGCCCTCTTGCAGCACGCGCAGGAGCTTCGCCTGCGAGGCGAGATCGAGCTCGGCGATCTCGTCGAGCAAGAGCGTGCCTTTGTTGGCCTCGCGGAACAGGCCCGCGCGCTCGCGGTGCGCGCCCGTGAACGCGCCGCGCGCGTGACCGAAGAGCTCGGCCTCGGCGAGGCCCGACGCGAGCGCCGCGCAGTTGAAGCGCGAGAACGGCTTGTCCGCGCGCTTCGACGCGCGGACGATCGCCTCGGCGACGCGCTCCTTGCCGGTGCCGCTCTCGCCCGTGATGAGCACCGTCACGTCGCGCGGGGCGACGCGCTGGATCAGCACCGCGAGGCGGCTCATCGCGGGCGACGCGAACAAGAGCGATCGCGCGAGCCCGAGCTCGGACGTGAGCCGCTCGTTGTCCGCGCGCAGGCGCGCCGACTCGATCGCGCGCCGCACCACCGCGCACAGCTCGTCGTTGTCGAAGGGCTTGCGGAGGTAGTCGAACGCGCCGAGCTTCATGGCCTCGACCGCGTGCCGCTCGGACCCGTGGGCGGTGATCAAGATGAGCTTCGGCGCCGGGTGATCGGCGCTCGCCTTGGGCAAGCGCGCGAGCAGGCCGAGGCCGTCGAGCTTGGGCATGCGCAGATCGCTCACGACGAGGTCGAAGCGCTCGGCCGCGACGCGCGCGAGCGCGGCCTCGCCGTCCGCGGCCTCGCTCACGTCCACGCCCTCGTCCTCGAGCACGGCGCGGAGCGAATAGCGGACGCCGTCGTCGTCGTCCGCGATCAGGACACGCGGCTTCACGCGGCCTCCTTTGCACGCTCGATCGCGGGGAGCACGAGCGTCGCGGAGCACCCCGAGGGCGCGCTCGCGATCGTGAGATCACCGCCGTGCTGCCGCGCGATCCCGCGCGCGATGGTGAGCCCGAGGCCCGAGCCGCCGGGCTTGGTGGTGACGCCGGGCGCGAACACGTCGACGCCATCGGGGAGGCCTTGGCCGCTGTCGCGCACGACGATCGACGCGCCCTCCTCGCCGGCGCGCGCCGTGATCGCGATGGCCGCGCCGTCGGGGCTCGCCGCGATCGCGTTCTGGATCAAGTTGACGAGGATCTGCTTCACTTTGCGAGGATCGCAGCGCACGGTCGCGCGGTCGTCCGCGTCGACGACCACGCTCACGCCGCGCTCGCGCGCCGTGGCCTCGTGCAGGAGCGCGACGTCGCGGCACAGATCCGCGAGGTCGGTCTCGACCAGCGCGAGCGGCACGAGCGGCCGCGAGAAGTTCAAGAACTCCTCCAAGATCCCTTGCATCCGATCGACCTCGCGGCGCAGCACGGAGAGGCGCTCGGCGGGCTTTCCGTCGAGGTCCTTGGCCACGATCTGCGCGAGGCTCTTCACGGTCGCGAGCGGGTTCTTCAGCTCGTGCGCGATCTCGCCCGCGAGCGTCGTCACCGCGCGCGTCTCGTCCTCGTAGGACGCGAGGACCTCGTCGCGCGCCTTGATCGATCGCAGCGCGATCGCCTCGAACGCTGCGCGGCTGCGGTGTCCGATCATCGAGACGCCGAACACGAAGAGCAGCGATACCCCGCCGCGCAGCGCCGCGGCGTAGGGCTCGGGCGCCGCGTCGCCGAGGAGCGGCACCCGCGCGAACGGCGAGGCCACCTGCGCGATCGTGAGCGCGAAGATGCACGCGCCTTGGATCGCCGCTCCGGCGATGAGCCGCCCCGCCGGGAGGAACATCGCCATGAGCAGCGTGATCACGTACACCGACGGGAGCAGCGGGCTCAGGAGCCCGCCCGTCGCGACGACCGCCGCGAGCTGGGCGACCGCGATGAGGATCAAATTGAGCCCTAAATCAGCCTCGTTCTTGGCGATCTTCCGATCGCGCAGGCGCTGCCAGATCGAGAGGACCGTCATGGTGACGACCGCGAGGCCGATGGTGATGCGCCGCCAGAGCACCGGATCGAACGTGACGAGCAGCGCGCCCACGCCGAGGCTGAGCGGCGCGCCCGAGAGCCTCCACCGGAAGAGGTCGCCGATCGCACGGCCGATCTCGATCTGCCGCAGCTCCTCGTAGTGCGCGCGCTTCATCACCTCCGAGTAGAGCAAACCGAGTGCCGAGGGCGTAAGGCCCACGCCTTCGCGGAGCGCGCGGCCCGGCGTTCGGCGATTCGGACAACGCGCGTTCGGAGATCCGAACGAGCCCTTCGAGATCCCTGAGAACAGCGGGGATCTCGCGCGGTACGGCCATTGCCAAAGGTCGTCCGCATGAACGCCAAGACCATCCTCCTCCGCAGGGTGCTCCCCGCCGCGATCGTCGTCGTGGCAGGGGCCTCTCTCGCCGCGCGCAAGCTCCGCCCCGTGCCCGTGACCGTCGCGCCGATCGAGCGCGGCACCGCCATCGAGGCGGTGTACGGCACCGGCACCGTCGAGGCCGAGGACCGCGTCGACGTCAAATCGCGCGTGCCCGGCGCGATCGCGGAGGTCTTCGTCAAGGTCGGCGCGCGCGTGAAGAAGGGCGATCTGCTCGCGCGGATCGACAGCCCCGCCGCGGCCTTCGACCTCGATCGCGCGCGCGCCGATCTCGGCGCCGCGAACGCGCACGCCTCGCACACGTCCCCGCTCCTCGCGCGGCTCGCGTCGCAGCGCGCTTCGATCCGCGCCGATCTCGCGTCCGCGCGCGTGGACCTCGATCGATCGGAGAAGCTCTTCTTGGCCGGCGCGCTCACCCAGGTCGAGCTCGATCGCGCGCGCGTCCGCGAGGCGTCGCTCGCGTCGGCGCTCCTTTCGAACGAGGCCGACGAGCGCGCGGCGCGCATCGACCTGTCCGCGGGAGCCCTGCAAAAGCAGGCGATCGTCAGGCAGCTCGCGGCCAAGCTCGCGGACGCCGAGGTGCGCGCGCCGCTCGACGGCGTCGTGCTCGCGAGGCGCGTCGAGCCCGGCGAGGTCGTGATCGTGGGGCAGCCGCTCTTCAAGATCGGCGACACGGACAAGCTGCTCTTGGAGGTGTCGGTCGACGAGGCGGACGTGGGCCGCGTGCGCGCCGAGGCGAGCGGCGAGCGGCCCTCGCCCGCGGCGGCGTCGCTGCACGCGCTGCCCGGCGAGACGCTCCTCGGCCGCACGATCGAGGTGCTCCCCGAGGCGAACCGCGATCGCAAATCGTTCGTGGTCAAGGTGCGGCTCGACGCGCCGCCCGCGTCGCTCAAGAGCGGCATGAGCGCCGAGGTGAACATCGTGGTGGCCGAGCGCCCGGGCGTCCTGCTCGCGGCGCCCGAGGCCGTGGATCACGGCGCGGTGTGGGTGGTCCGCGACGGGCGCACGCACCGCGTCCCGGTCGAGGTGGGCCTTCGCGACCTCGCGCGCGTCGAGGTGCGCGGCGATCTGCGCGAGGGCGATCGCGTGGTGCTCGGCGATCGATCCAAGCTCGGCGAGGGCGCGCGCGTGAGCGCGCAGGACAGGCCGAGCCCTCCCGCGTCGCGCGACGGCGCCGTCAAGACCGCGATGAGGTGAGCCATGAAGACCATCATTTATCTCGCGCTCCGCCAGCTCTGGGCGAAGAAGGGCCTCAACGGGATCGCGATGGCGGGCGTCTCGCTCGGCGTCGTGATGCTCATCGCGGTCACCGCGATGATGAACGGCTTTCAGCAGAAGTTCTTGACGACCATCCTTCAGGTGAGCCCCCACGTGACGATCCTGGAGCGCGAGCTCAGCGCGCCGAGCGCGCGCATCGCAGGGATCGGCAAGGGCGTGATCGTCGCCAAGGTCTCGCACGAGACGCCGCCGGACCGGCTGCTCCGCATCCGCCGGCCCGAGGAGACGATCCGCGCGATCGAGGCCACGCAGGGCGTGATCGCCGCGAGCCCCGTCGTCGTGGGATCGGGCGTGCTCTCGTTCGGCGCGAAGGAGCTGCCGGTCGAGATCCGCGGCATCGACGCCGAGCGCCAAGACCGCGTGACGCCGCTCGGCCCGTTCATGCAGAGGGGCGCGCTCGCGTCGCTCATCGGCCGCTCCGACGCGGTCATCGTGGGCTCCGGGGTCGCGAGCAGGCTCGGCGTGGATCTCGGCGACGTGATCTTCGCGACCGGGCCGCGCGGCGAGCACGTCGAGCTGAAGGTCACGGGCATCTTCGAGATCGGCGTCTCCGGCCTCGATCAAGGCCGCGCCTACCTCCCGCTCCGCACCGCGCAGGCGCTCCTCTCCAAGCCCGACGCCGTCGGCCGGATCGAGGTGCGCCTCGCCGACGAGGCCGAGTCACCCGCGTTCGCCGAGCGCTTCGAGCGCGCGTACGGCTACGACGCCGAGAGCTGGCAGGAGCAAAACGCGAGCTTCCTCGGCCTGTTCCAGCAACAGGGCGCGATCATCGGGTTCGTGGTCGGCGCGATCCTCGTCGTGGGCGGCTTCGGCATCTTGGCGGTGCAGATCATGATCGTGCTCCAAAAGACGCGCGACATCGCGATTTTGCGCAGCTACGGCTTTACGCGGCGCGAGATCCTGAGCGTGTTTTTGCTGCAAGGCGGCCTCTTGGCGATGCTCGGCGGCGCGCTCGGCGACGGGCTCGGGCACCTCGCGGTGATCCTCTTGAGCGGCCTCGAAATGAAGCGCGATGTCGTCGTCAAATCGGATCACTTTTTGATGCACGACGATCCCAAGATGTACCTCTGGGGCCTCGTCTTCTCGCTCGCGGTCGGCCTCGTCGCGAGCTTCATCCCTGCGCTCCGCGGAGCGCGCGTCGAGCCCGTGGACGTCCTCCGCGGCCAGATCGGGTGATGCCATGTCCGGTGATGCCATGATGGATATCGTCTCTTCCAACGACACCTCGTCCAAGGCGCGATGGCCCGAGCCCGGGAGCGTCATCATGGAGGCGCGGGACGTCATTCGCGATCTCGGCGGCGAGGTGAAGACGCGCATCCTCCGCGGCGTGAACCTGTCGGTCCGGCAAGGGGAGCTGGTCGCGCTCACCGGGGCGAGCGGCTCGGGCAAGAGCACGCTCCTTTACCTCCTCGGCGCGCTCGATCGGCCGACCTCGGGGGACGTGCTCCTCGGCGGCACGTCCATGGCCTCGCTGAGCGACGATGAGCGCGCGCGGGTGCGCGGCGAGCGGCTCGGCTTCGTGTTCCAATTCCACTTCTTGCTGCCCGAGTTCAGCGTGCTCGAGAACGTGATGATGCCCCTCGTGCGGAGGCCCGATCGCGCGCGCGGGGCCAAGGATCGCGCCATGAAGGCGCTCACCTCGCTCGGGCTCGAGGCCCTCGCCGAGCGCAAGCCGGGCCAGCTCTCGGGCGGGCAACAACAACGTGTCTCGATCGCGCGCGCGGTCGCGAACGACCCCGAGGTCATCTTGGCCGACGAGCCGACTGGCAACCTGGACTCCAAGAATGGGCAGGTGGTGATGGAGGTGTTCGAAGAGCTCGTGCGCGCAGAGGGCCGGACCATCGTGATGGTCACCCACGAGCGCTCGTTCGCGGCCCGCGCAGCGCGCCAGATCGTGCTCAAGGATGGAGCGGTGATCGACGACATCGATCAACGGTGAGGGGGAGCGCGGTGATCACGAGAGGACCACGGGGAGGTGGCGCTTGTCCGAGCCCGCCGCGCGCGCGGGGCGACCGGGGTAATCGCAATAAGGGTTCTCGTACAAGCCATCGACGTTGAAGTAGCACGACCCCCGGCAGCCGCCCCGGCACAGCTCTCCATGGTCGCACCCCTCACAACGGCCCGTGAGCATCCCCACGTCGAAGGCGCGGTTATAGGCGAAGTTGCCGGGCTTGTTCCAAATCGCCGTGAGCGTCTCCTCGCGGAGGTTCCCCTCGATGAAGCGAGGGTCATAGAGCGACTCACACCCTTTGACGTTCCCGACGCTGTCGATCCCCACCGCGCGGAGGCCCGCGGCGCAGCCCCCCCACGAGCACAAGCGACCTGGCGTGTTGCGGAGGTAAGCCTCGTTCTCGTCGTAATACCCGATGTCGTCGCCCGCGAGGATCCAGAGCCTACGCGCGTCGCGCTTGTCGCGGATGAAGCGCGTAATCCGCGGGATCTCCGCCGGATCGAGGAGCCCGACCTGCGCCCCGCGCAGGTTGCCCATCGGGGTCGCGATTTGGATCTGCCACACATAGACGTCGTGCTCCAAGAGGAGCGCGTGCAGGGCGTCGAGGTCACCCGCGTTGGAGGCCATCAACGTGGTGATGACGCCCGCCGGGATCTGCGCGTCACGCAGCCGATCGAGCGTGCCCACCGCGCGATCGAACGAGCCTCCCACGCCGCGGATCGCGTCGTGGTGGTCGCGCGTGCCGTCGATGGAGACACACACGTTGAAGAGCCGAGCCTCCTTGATCTGGTCGATTTGCCGCGCGTGGACGGCCGCTCCGTTCGTGATGAGGTTGACGGTGACGCCCGCGTCGACGAGGTGGCGCGCGAGCTCCTCCCACCCGTGCGCCAAGAACACCTCTCCTCCAATGAGGGTGACCTGCCTGCACCCGAGGGAGGCCAGCTCGTCGGCCACGGGCAGCCACTCGCGGAGCGACAGCTCATTGGGCCGCGCCTTCCCGGCGGCGGAGCCGCAGTGCGAGCAGCGCATGTTGCAACGGAGCGTCAGCTCCCACACGCAGAGCTCGGGGACATAACCCATCTCGTTCATGACGCGCTCCTGCCGCCGGCGACGGCTTCGAGGGATCAACCAGGGTCACTTGGCGGCGAGCCGCTCACCCACGTCTGCCAGCGCAGGCGCCTTGTACTTGAGCAGGTGCCCGTGGTGCAGCTCGACGAACTCGCACTTTTCGCCGGTGGCGTCGTAGACCTCCTCCTTCTGCCAACCCTCCAAGTACATGCGTTTGGCTTGAGGATCGAGCTCCTCCTTCTTCATCCCAGGCCCCATGTAGCGCATCACCGGGCCGCCCGTCACCTCGACGGTCCATTGATGGCAATCGAGCCCGAGGAAGTCTTTCACCATCCTCATCTGCCAATCGGTCAGATAGATGGACACGAACCTCCTGCCTTTGATTTCCATAAGAAGCTCCTTTCGCTGGGCCGTTTCGCGCTGCGCGCGAGCGGCGGCGAGCGTCAGCTCCGTTCCCGGGAGGGCCTCCCGGCTCCCCGCGATAAAGCATCTATCGTTCCACCTGCGATCATGCGGATAGGCGCCTTGCTCCGCGCCGCTCCGCGCGGCTCGTTCGTGGGCTCCGGCACAAGGTGCGCCCGTCCTCGGCGCGCGGCGCCGATGGGGTTCTTATCGCGCGAAAATTCCGTTAGGCTGTCTGCCCCATGAAGACGATCGTTCGCTCAACCCTGCTCGCGTCCGCCCTGCTCGCCGCCGCGCTCCACGCCGCGTGCGGCGGTGACGGCACGTCCCTCTCGTCCGGGAGCGCGAGCTCGTCGAGCGGCGCAGGCGCAGGCGGGGGAGGGAGCTCGTCGTCGAGCACGTCGAGCACGTCGAGCACGAGCACGTCGAGCACGAGCACGTCGAGCACGAGCACGTCG
>CAYTJL010000001.1:23888-66425 GCA_964437785.1 uncultured Polyangiaceae bacterium | reverse complement strand
GAGCACGTCGAGCACGAGCACGTCGAGCACGAGCACGTCGAGCACGAGCACGTCGAGCACGAGCACGTCGTCGAGCAGCGGCGGGCCCATGAACGTGGTGAAGTTCGTCGCGATGGGCGACACGGGCAAAGGCAACCAAGGCCAAAAGGACGTCGCGCTCGCCATCGCCGACAAGTGCGCGCAGGACGGGTGTGACTTCGTCCAGCTCCTCGGCGACAACATCTATGACAGCGGCGTGTCGTCCACGTCCGACCCGCAATGGCAGGACAAATTCGAGGTGCCTTATGCGCCCGTCAACCTGCCTTTCTGGGTGGTGCTCGGCAACCACGATTACGGCGGCAACGGCGCCGGCAACGAGTTTGGCAAAGGCCAAAACGAGATCGACTACACGGCGGTGTCGACCAAGTGGAAGCTCCCGGCCTCGTATTACACGCGATCGCAGGCCCACGTGGACTTCTTCGCGCTCGACACCAACATGGCGATGTACCTCCTCGCAGGCCAACAGACGTCCGACGTGGCCGCGGCGCTCGCCGCCTCCCAAGCCACCTGGAAGATCGCGTTTGGCCATCACCCGTACCTCTCGAACGGCCCCCACGGCAACGCGGGTGAATACGAGGGGCTCCCGTTCGTGCCCATCGTCAACGGCGCGGGCGTCAAAGACATCCTCGACGCGACGGTGTGCGGCGTGGCCGACTTCTACATCTGCGGTCATGACCACAGCATGCAGCTCCTTACGGGCAAGTGCGGCGGCTCGACCGAGCTCATCGTCTCGGGCGCAGGCGCGTCCACGAGCGAGCTCGGCGGGAGCAACGGTGTTTATTTCGAGACGCTCGAGCTGAGCTTCCTCTACGTGCGCATCGAGGACAACACGCTCACCGCCGAGGTGATCGACGTGATGGGCAACGTGCTCTTCTCACGCAGCGTCACCAAATAACGCGCTCTCGCGCGACCCATTGAACCAAGCAACCGAGGGGGGTTGGGGGAACCCCCTGTATCCTTTAGAACGAGGTCTTGAACCCGGTGATGAAGCCGCGCTCCGGCAAGGGCGCGAACGAGGGCAGGAACAAGCTCGCTTTGGCGGGCTCTTTGGCCTTGGGCTTGCCGACGGCGAGGAGCACCGCGCCGGTCACGAGCAGCGCGCCGCCCGCGACGAGCCCGATGGTGCCGATGGTCTTCTCCTGCGCGGCTTGATTGTCGAGGTCCGTGACCGTTTGTTGGCAGCCGGCCGTGGGCTTGGTGGTGCAGGCGGTGAAGGCCTCATCCGCCTTGCTGGAGGTGCTGAACCCCTTGGCCGCAAAGATGGATCCGACGACGACCCCGATGAGGCCCGCCGCGCCCACGCCGATGCCGGCGCCGCGCATCGGCGACATGAAGCCCGTGGGCTCGGCCGTCTCGGCCGGGGGAGGGGGCTTTACGTTGTTCCCGCCGTCGCCCGGCGGAGGTTGCTTGGGCTTCTGATCCGGGTTGTCCTGCGGATTGTCGGGCACGCCGGGGCCCGCGGGGCCTTCGGGGATCACGAGCTTGAGGTCCTTCTTTTCGCCCTCTTTGAGCTCGATCATGCCTTTGACCGGCGACAGGCCCGGTGGATACGCGACGACCTCGTGTTTGCCCGGGTCCGTCGGCTTGAACACGCCGATGAGCGCCCCGGGGATCAACACATCATCGATCTTGACCGTGATCTTGCGCTGCCCCGCGCCTTCGAGCACCACCTTGAGCTGCCCGATCTTGGGCTCGATCGCCGCCACCTCTTCTTTGGCGGACGCCTGCGCGTTCTTGAACGCGTCGGGCGCCTTGGGCGCGAGCTCTTCGCGCATCAGCTTGAGGTAGGTCTCTTTGGCGGCCACGTATCGCCCGAGGCCCACTTGGGCGCGCGCGATCATCAACAAGTGCGTCGGCGCGTGGACGAGCTGCTCGGCGCGCTGCACGAGATCCAGCGCCTCGGCGTACTTTTTCCCGTCGAGCGCCTGCGCACCCTGCGTCGCGAGCGATCGAGCGGCGGCCTTGTCCTCGTCGCTCTGCGCGTGCGCGAGGGCCGACGAGAGGCCGATGCTGAGGGAGAGAAGAAGGGGTGCGATCGAGCGGCGTCTCATGGCGTGCGAACGTACCATAGACGCGATGCGCCGGGCGAGCGCGTGACGATCAGACGGACGAAGGCGCGGGGAGATGAAACGCGCCGGTCTTCACGAGCACGGCAGAGCCCGTCATCTTCACGCGATCGCCTTCGAGCGCGCAGAGGATCTCGCCGGTCCGCGCGCTCACTTGGCGCGCGCGCAGCGCGCTGCGGCCGAGGCGCTCGGCCCAAAACGGCGCGAGCGAGCAGTGCGCCGAGCCCGTCACCGGATCTTCGGGAACGCCTTTGGCCGGCGCGAAGAAGCGCGAGACGAAGTCGGCGTCCGCGTGCGACCCCGTGCCCTTCGCCGTCACGATGACCGAGCTCACGCCCTCGACGCTCGCGAGGAGCCCTAAATCCGGGGTGATCGCGAGCACGTCTTCGGCCCGCTCGTACACGAGGAGATAGGTCGCGGGCGGATGCGCTGCGGAGCGGAGCACCTCCGTGGGCTCCTTGCCGATCGCCCTGATCACGCCCTCGGGGGCCTTTGCAGGAGAGGCCACACGAGCCGGAAAATCGAGGGTGAAGCGCGCGCCGCTCCCGCCGAACGAGGGCGCGGGCGACGACGCCGCGCGCGTCACGGTGAGCGCGCCGCTCCTCGTGTGAAAGCGGGCGCTCCGCCGCGACGGATCGAGGATGGTCATCATCACGAACGCGGTCGCCAGCGTGGCGTGGCCGCAGAGATCGACCTCGGTGGTGGGCGTGTGCCAGCGCAGGTCGTGATCACCGTCGGCCCTCGGGACGACGAACGCCGTCTCGGAGAGCGCGTTCTCGGCCGCGATGTTTTGCAGCGTCTCGTCGGGCAGCCACGCGTCGAGCGGGCAGACCGCGGCGGGGTTTCCCGCGAACAGGCGATCGGTGAAGGCGTCGATCTGGTAACAGGGAATGTCGCGCATCGCGGCGCCCCGTATATGCTCGAACTGCTGCGGAAGCCATGGCGACGATGATCACCCAACGCGCGCTCGTGCGCGCACGGCGAGGCGGGCTGTGAGCGCGCGCGAAGCTGCGTTCGTCGACGCGCTCTTCGCGCTCGATCAGCAGGCGCCCGACGATCAACGCCGCAGCTTTCGCCAGAGCCTCGCGTCGCTCTCGGCGCTCGCGATCGCGTCGCCGAGCGAAGGGCGCTTCGAGGGCCGCGATCCGGCCAAGCTCGAACGGGGGGTGCGCGCCGCGCTCGCCGCGGGCCTCTTCGAAGATCTGTCGTGGATCGCGCCCGAGGCCGCCGCGGCCGCGCTCTACGAGATCGCGAACGCGCTGCCCCCCGGCGCGGAGAAGCGCGATCTCGGGCGCCGCGTGCTCGTCGAGCTCTACGAGGGCAGCGCCGCCACGTTCGCGGTGATCGCGACGCGCATGGCGCTCGGATCGGTGCGCGGGCTCGCGGGCGCGGGGATCCGCGCGCGCGTCGCGCTGACGTTGGGCCTCCCGGTCACCGCCGACGTGCAGATCGACGCGCTCGCCCTCGCGCTCATCACGCGGCGCGAGCTCGTGGGATCGTTCTTGATCGAGCCCGCGGTCGGCTCGCTGCCCGAGCGTCGCTTGGCCGCGCGCTTGATCGAGCGCGCCGCGATGGAGGCCGCGCAGCGCACGCGCGGCGGGGACGACGGCGCGATCCGGCTCTTCGAGGCGGCGCTCGAAGGCGGCCCCGCGCCCGCCGCCCGCGCGAACCCCCGCGAGAGCCGGCCCGATCGCGATCCGATCGAGCACGCGTTTCGGACCTTGCTCGCCGATCGCGAGACGCTCGTGTGGCGCCACGTCGCGTCCGCGCGCGGCCTCCTCGCCGCGATGCTCCCGGACGCGCGCCGCAGCATCGAGGCGTCGCTCGCGCCGGAGCTCTCGCCGACCGAGTGGCGCAGGGGCGCGACCTCGCTCGTCGCGAGCATGGCGCTCGATCCTTCGGCGGGCCTCGCGGCGGCCATGGATCTGCTCCGCGGGCCGCTCGCCTCGCGCGATCCGGGCATCGCGACGGCCATGATTTGGGGCTTGCCGCGCGTCATCGACGTCGAGCCCGAGGCCGCCGAAGAGCTCGCGGGCGCGATCGCGCAGGCCGTGCCGCTCACCATCGCCGAGAACTTGATCGAGCTCCGAGCCGAGGCGCCCGACTTCGGCAACGCCGCGGCCACGCGGTGCGCGCGCGAGCTCACCGCGGCCATCCCGGCCATGCGCGCCGAGGAGGACGCCGCCGCGCTCGCCGCCGGGATGCTCCGCGATCTCGCGCCCGCGAGCCGCGCCGCCGAGCTGCGCGGGCTCGCGCGCTTGGGCAGGAGCCTGCGCGAAGCGATCCACCGCGCGCTCGAAGGCTTCGCCGCGGTCGGGACGCGCGAGGCGCACGCGCGCGCGGCGCACGCGCTCACGATCGCGGTCGAGCTCGTGCGCGCGCTCGAAGCGATCCCCGCCGAGGCCCCGCGACGCCCCGAGGCCGGCGGTGCGCGCAGCAGCGCGGCGCTGCTCGTGCGCGACGTCGACACGTTGCTGCTCGAGTCGGGCGTGCTGCGCAACCTCCTGCTCTTGAACAAGCGGCCGAGCGACACGAACGACGACGTCCCGCCCATCGACGACATCGAAGAGCGGCTCAGCCGATGGCTCCTCGCGGCCGAGACCGCGCCCGTCGCTCTGGTCCACAGTGGGGGCTCGGGTCCCGCAGGCGGGCCCTCCGCCCCCACGCCCCCGGCGCAGGCGGGGGCGGTGCCGCACGCGCAGCTTCATTTGCGGCAGCTCCGCGCGCTCCTGCACCTCATCGACGCGGAGGCGACCGACGCCGGGGACGCGCCCGAGCGGCGCGCGCGCATCCACGATCGATGGGCGGGCACGGCGCGCAAGCTGTTTCAGCGCCTCGCGTCCGAGCCCGCGTCGCCGCTTCGTCGCGCCGTCGCCGCGACCATCGCGCGCGCGCTCGACGCGCTCGTGCGCGACGAGGTCGCGGATGGCGCGGACGTGCTGCTCTACACGGCGCTCTCCGTCGCGGGCCCGGCCGATCTCGCGGTGCTCGGCGAGGCGAGCAAGCACCCCGACGTCTCGATTTTGATCACGTCGTGGGCTCGCTTCGCGAGCGTCCGCGCGGGCGAAGGCGGCGGATCCGAGGTGATCCGCGCGCTCGACGCGTTCGTCGCGGCGATCCCGCAGGGCTCTACCCAGCGGCTCGAAGGGCTCCGCGGCGCGCTCTCGCGGCTGGCGCGCGCGCTCCGCGGGGTCGCCGCCGCGGGCGCGTTGCGCGCGCTCTCGGATCCGGCGACGTCCCCGCTCGCGCTGATGGAGGACGCGCTCGATCGGCTCGGGCAGCTCTGCGACAGCGCGCGGCGCAGGATCGGCGACGATCTCCCGCAGAGCGCGCACCCGTTCGCGCCTGCGTATCCGTTGGCGCTCGCGGCGGGCCGCGCGGTCCAGCCCGGCGCCGATCCACGCGCCGAGCTCGAGCCGTCGATCGTCGCGCTGATCGAGCGCGCGAAGGGCGCGATCCCGGCCGCGCTCGCCTCGGCCCTCGCGGCGGTGCTGCCCTCCATCGCGTCGCTCCCGGTCGAAGAAATCCGCGAAGAAGAGCCTTTTTTGCTCCAACCCGTCAAGCGCGCGCCCGCGGCGACCCCGTCGAGCGTGGGCCGCTTGCCCGCGTGGATCCCGAGCAGGAGGATCATCGGCGGCTTCTACGTGCACCGGCAGCTCGGCGGCGGCGCGGCCGGCACGGTGTTCGTGGTGACGCGCGCCGAGGAGCGCCACGACCCCAACGCGGAGCGCTTCGCGCTCAAGGTCCCGGACTACGACGCGACCGCGGCGCGCAGCCTCTCGGAGGCGGACTTCCTCCAGCTCTTCCGGCAGGAGGCGGGCGCGCTGCTCGAGGTCCCCGAGCACGAGAACCTCGCGCGGTTCGTCACGTTCGACGCGGGCGCGCGGCCCAAGCCCATCCTCGTCATGGAGCTCATCGAGGGCGCGCGGTGCGATCAGCTCGTCGAGTCGCGTGTTTTGTCGATGCCGGTCGCGCTCTCGATCCTCGACGGCGTCCTCGCGGGGCTCGCCGCGATGCACGCGGTGGGCGTCGGTCATCTCGACGTGAAGCCGTCGAACGTCGTGCTGCGCGGAGGTGGGTCCACCGTGGGGGCTCGGGTCCCGCAAGCCGGCCCTCCGCCACGCCCCCTGTCCCCGGTGCTCGTCGATTTCGGCCTCGCGGGCCGCAGGCTTCGGCCGGGCTGCGCGACGAGCGCGTACGGCGCGCCCGAGATTTGGGTGGGGGCGCCCGAAGGCTCAGGCGACGAGGCGCTCTCGCCCCTCGCCGCCGACATCTACAGCTTCGGCTGCTTCGCCTACGAGGTGCTCACGGGCGAAGGGCTCTTCGACGGTCCGAACGACGTCGCGATGATCGCGGCGCACCTCACGCACGACGGCGATCCGCCGCCGATCGCGAGGCTCTCGAACGATCGCGAGACGCGCGACATCGCCGCGCTGCTCTCGCGCTGTCTCCGCAAGCAGCCGCGCGAGCGCGCGACCGCCGTCGAGGCGCGCGCGGCGCTCGCGCGCGCGGCGGACAAGCTGCGCGGCGGCCGTTGGCCTCTGCCGTCGCTCAGCGCCACGTAACCTCGATGTCCGCGTCGCAGAGCGAGAGCACGCGGACGCGCGTCTCCGGGGTCCTGCCGAACGCCATCACCCCTCCTTCGAGGACGCCCACGTGCCATGCATCGTGAAAATCCCATGCGTTGCGCAGCCGGAAGACCGCGCGATCGCCCGTGAGCTCGCCGAGCTCGACGTGGATGGTGTTGCCGGCGAGCATGTACGCGCGTGGCGCGAGGCGCAGCGCCGCCTTGATGTTCGGCCCAGCGACGCTCATCACGACCTTGCCGACCGCGGACTCGGCGAAGGTGCCATACGCCCTGCGGCCGAGGAGCCGCAGCCCGTGCCTCGGCCGCTCGTGCGGATACACCGCCCCCGCCGCCTCGACGAGCAGGCGGAGCCACTCTCTCACGGGATAGTCTTTGAACGAGACGTAGCGATCCCGCCCGATGCGCCTGCCGGACGCGAGGCGCGCGTCGTCGCAGAGGCGCTGAAAGAACATGCCTTTCACCGTCGCGATCGAGGGCGCTTGTCGGACACGCTCATCGAGATCGAGGGGAGCATCGAAGTCGGGAGCGACGAAGTCGTTCATGGGAGGCGAGCCCGGGTTGGGATCAACGGGGCTCCAGGGTGGACACGGACGGCGATCGGAGATGCCATATCCCCGCCGAGATCCCTGCGGCGACCAGCGCCACCGCCGCGGCGATCGCGGCGGCCCACGCGGCCCTCCTGCGGCGTCTCATAGGCGCTGTGACGGACGGACGGTCGCTCGCGGGAATTGGCTCCCTGTCCTCTTCATACCCTCTCTTTGCGTCTTTGCGTCTCTGCGTCTTTGCGTCAAATTCCGGATCTCGCGGCGGCTCGATGATCGTCGGCTCCGAGAGGCGCGGCGGGCCCCCGAGCCACGTCGAGAGCGGAGAGCCGGTGACGTCGATGGTGCCGCCCTTCGCGGTGAGCCAAGAGGCCAGTCGCGCTCCGAGCGCCTGCATCGTCGGCCTTTGCGCGCGATCTTTGGACATCCCCTCGGCGAGGATCGCCCAGAGATCAGGCTCGTTGTCGAGCGGATCGGGGTCGACGTTGCAAATGGCCAAGAGCGATTTGGTGATGACGTTTCGGCTGAAGGGGTTTCTGCCTTTGACGAGCTCATAGAGCACCACGGACAAGGCCCATACGTCCGCGCGCGTGTCGACGTCGTGCTCCCCGCGCACCTGCTCGGGCGCCATGTAACACGGGCTCCCGAGGAGCGAGCCCGCGCGGGTCAAGCGATCTCCCTCCTGCTCCATCATCCTCGCGATGCCGAAGTCGACGAGCTTTGGCAGCCGGGCGCCCGCCCCGTTCATGGGCACGACGAGGATGTTCTCCGGCTTGACGTCGCGGTGCAAAATGCCGAGATCGTGCGCGGCGACGAGCGCTTCGGCGATGGGCAGGACCAGCCCGACCGCCGCTTTGGCCGGCACCTTGCCCCACAGATCGATGAGGTCAGCGAGGGAGTCGCCGCGCAGGAGCTCCATGACCAGGAACGGATCCCCGAGCGGGGTGGTGCCGAGATCGAGCACGTTGACGATGGATCGATGGCCAATCGCGGCGGCCGCCGTGGCCTCGACCAACAAACGTGCCGCGGTCTTGTTGGAGCGCACGCTCTCGGGGTCGTCGTCCTCCCGCGGGGGCCTCGGGCGGATGATCTTGATCGCGACGTCGTGGCCGCGCTCGCGCGCGTGCGCCCGAAATATCCACGCTGTCCCGCCCTCTCCGAGCAGCTCCATCAAGCGATAACGATCCCCCAGATCGTCGCCGGGCTGGTAGCGGAGCTGAGAGGGGTTGAGCACGAAACCGGCTTTAGCATGGAGCGCGCCGCTCTTGAAGACGTCGCGATCCCCGCGCTCGCGCGGGAGGCGAGCGCGCGGGCGGGAGCGCCCTCCCGATCGTAGGGAATCGGCTCCCGCGCAAATCATGTTAGGTGGTGGCGCCTGCCGAGTCCATCTCAAGGCTTCTTGAGGCGGATGATCGAGCCGCTCGGCGTCGCCGAGGAGGCCTCGTTGATCCAATAGATGTAGGTCGCGTCCATCACGATCTCACCGGGTCCGGGCTGGTTGTCGGCGATCACCTTCGTGGTCTGATCGGCGGCCTTGATGACGCTCACCTTGCCGAACGGGGTCCCGCGCTCGGAGAAGTACACGTCACCGTTGGTGTCGACGGCGACGCCGTTGGGATACGCGAGGTTGCCAGCGAGCTTGACCGGCGCGGCGGCGCCTGCCTTCTTCCACACCTCGCCATCGGCGCCCGTCCCGAACTGCGCCCACACGACGGTGTCCGGCGAGCCGGGGAGGACCGCGATCGAGCGCGGTTTAGAGAGGCCGCTCACGAAGACCGACGCGGCTCCGCCGTTGATCGGCGCGCTCCCGATGGAGCCTGTGCCCGTGTTGGCGACGTTGGTCCAATAGAGATCCGATGCGCCGAACGCGACGCGATAAGGGTTCTGCGTGTTGTCCGCGGGCTGGATCGGAGAGGGGACGTCGACGAGCGTCGCGCCCGCGCTCAGCTCGAAGACGCTGCCGCCGACGAAGTCGGTGAAGAACACCTTATCGATGGTGATGGTGGGCGTAAACGCGATGCCTTCTCCGCTGCCGAGCCCCTGGGCCATGAGCACGGGTTGCATGGTCGGGAGCTTCGGGACGTCGAGCGCGCCGCCCGGGGTGAGCGGCAAATCGAGCCGGAGGAGCGCGCCGTCGGCGACCTCGGGCATGGAGAGCAGGCCGCGCGTGGCCCAGAAGAGCCGCGCTCCGTCGGGCCGGATCGAGATGCCTTTGGGCGTGAGCTCGCCCGAGCGGATCACGACGGGGGAGCCGCCTTGGATCGAGATGGCTTTGATCTCGCCGTCGTCTCCCGTCGGGCTCGTGCCTTGGTTGGACCAATAGAGCCTGCCGTGCGCGGCGTCGAGCGCGAGCCCGATGGGCCGCGCTTGGCCCTGCACGAGCGCGAGGGGCTTCGTGTCGTCGACGACGGGGGGATCGCCGGTCGAGGACCACGGGCCGCAGGTGGGTTTGGACGAGAGCTTGAGCGAGCAGCCGCCCGCTTCGTCGGCGGGGGCGACGGCGATGCCGACCACCTTGGATCCTACGTTGATGACATCGGGATCGCCCTTGAGCTTCTTGCAGGCGACGACCGGCAGTTGGACGATGCTCGTGCTCGATTGGAGCTGCCAGCCCAAATCGCTCTTCGCGTCGAGCGGGATGAAGCAGCCGTTTTGGCCGCAGATGCCGTCGCCCTCGGCGAGCAGCGCGACGTTCAGATCCTGGCCGCCCGACTCGAAGGTGCAGTTGTCGAGATCGAGGTTGTCGGCCGGGTCCGAGCCCAAGATACGACCGTTCGCGAAGCACGCGACCGTGTCGAAGCACGTGCCGTCGCCGTTGCCCGTGCCGCCGCCGAAGACCTCGTCGTCCGAATACTCGGGGAGCGTGCTCGAGTCGATGATCTCGTCTTGGCAGAGGCCGTTGATGCACGTCTGACCTTGCGGGCAGGTGGTGCTCAAGACGTATTTGCCAGGCGTGTTGGCCGTGCCGTTCTGCGCGAGCGGGTCATCGGGGTTGAGGGTCTGCGTCGCTTGCCCGTCGCAGAGCCATTGCGCGGGCATCCGCAACATCGCCACGCGGTTCTCGGGGATCGTCGTCACCGCTTTGCGGTACGTGCGGAGGAATTCTCCCTGCCACGCGGCGAGCTCGAAGGTGACGACCTTCTTGGGATCTTCGCTCACGTAGACAGCCACCGTCCCCGGGATCTTTTCGGCTCCCTCGGTGACGCCGAGCGTGGGCCCGAGCGTCACGTAGACGCTCTCCGCGTTCTGCGGCGTCACCCGGAGGAGCATTTGATCGAGGTCCTTGGACATCGACATGTCCGTTTGGACGACGACCATGATCGTGCCTTTGTAGCTCGGACCTTGGCACGAGAGCGCGGCGAGCGAGAGGGCGGCGAGGGCGGAGAGCCCGAGGAGGGGTTTGCGGATCACCATTTCACCACCTTCATGGTCGGGAACGAGCCCAACGTGCCTTGCAGCTCCGTGGGCGCAGGGGGTTTGGAGAGCAGGACGCCGGCCGCGACAGCGCCGCCGGTGAGCAGGATTCCCCCCGTGATCCAGAGCCAAAGGAGGCTCGAGCCCTTGGCCGCCTCCAGCGTGACCGGGATCTTGCGCGTCTCGTTGTCTTTGACGACGACCTCGGTCTGATACGGAGTCATCCCCTGCGCCGAGACGCGGAGCGTGTGGCCGCCGCTCGCGACCGTGCCCTCGAACCTCCCCATGCCGACGGCCTTGCCGTCGAGGAAGATCATGTCCTTCGGGCCCGCCTCGATGACGAGCTTGCCCTCGTGGAGCTCTTTGATGAGCGTCGCCGCGACCGCCATCTGCGTGCCGCCCGCGACGTCGATCGCTTTGGAGAACTCTTTGTAACCCTCTTTGGTGATCTTGATGGTGTGTTTGCCGACGTCGACGAGGAGCGCCTCGGCGACGGGCGTGGTCGCGACCTTCTCGCCGTCGATGAAGACGTCCGCGCCCGCCTCGGTGGCGGTGAGCTTGACCTCGCTCACGAACGTCTTGACGGTCTTGACGAGCTCGTCCGCGTTCGCGAGGTCCTCGGGCGTGAGCATCGTCGCGGCCTCTTTGCGGTACCTCTGGATGGCGGTGAGCATGCGCGTGTATTTGCGCAGGTTCTTCTCGCACACCGCGATGTTCCAGAGCAGGCGCGGCTCTTTGGACAGCTCATAGGCGCGCTGGAACTTTTGGATCGCGTTCGCAAAGTCCTTGTCGGCAAACAGGATCTTCCCAGCTTCGTATTCGGCCTTGGCCATGCCGCTCAACGACTCTGCGAGGGGCTTGACCGGGCCGGACGGGGGAGCCGCCGGCGGAGGAGCGGCGGGCGGAGGCGGCGACGAGGCGGGCGGCGCGGGCGGCGCCTGCGCGTCGGCCGCAGCAGAGACCAAGAGGACCGCACAACACGTGGTAATCGCCGTGGGAGAAGAGAGGCTCTTCTTTCGCATGGTGCCTTTTTACTGGATCTGAATGTCGAGCGGGTTCTTTTTCGGGGTGGGAGCGGGCGCCGGCGCGGGCGCCGGAGCGGGCGCGGGCGCGGGAGGAGCGGTGGCCGCGGGCGGAGGCGGCGGCGGCGCTTGCGGCTTTGCCGAGGGAGGCTCGGGCGCCACCGCGCTCTTCGCGGGCTTGGCGACGGCGCCGGGCGTGACGAGCGGGGATTGGTTGCTGCGCGCGGAGGCCGTCGCGTCGGGCGGCGGCGCGGGCGACGGCGCCGAAGAAGGAGGAGACGCCGTGTCGAGCGCGCGCACCGGCTTGGTCTCGCTCGCGGGCGCGGCGGGAGGTTGCACCGAGGCTTCGGATCGCGTCCCTCCGAAGCGAATCACGAGCACCGCCGCGGCGAGCGTGAGCGCGAAGCCGACGCCCAAGCCCACGAGCAGCTTGCGGCTCTTGGGCGCGGCGGACTGCGACGATTGCGTGGACGTCGAGAGCGCGGAGATGGTGCCCGCCTCGGCAGGGGCCGGTGGCATCGATCGCCGCGTGCTCGTCGTGGCGTGGCTCCTGCGAAGGCCCGCGTGCGTCGTGCTCCCGCCCGTGATCGATCCCGTGGTCGCGCCGGAGCCCGCTCCCTCGACGGTGCGCGCGATGCGGTCTGCGGCGGCGTCGGCCTCGGGCGGACCGAACGGCGCGATCGCGAACGCGAGCTCGGCGACGTTCGCGTGGCGGTTTTCAGGCTTCTTTTCGAGGCATTTGAGGACCGCGGCCTCCAGCTCCGGCGGCACGTCGGGGCGGTAGCCCACGATCGGCGGCGGCGGATCCATGTTCACCATCATGATGAGCTCGGGGTACGTGCCCGCGTTGAAGGGCACGGTCCCCGTGAGCAGCTCGTACAAGATCGCGCCGAGCGACCAGATGTCGGATCGCACGTCGACGTGCTTGGCCGACTTCATCTGCTCGGGCGCCATGTAGAGCGGCGATCCAAGCACCGCCGTGGTCTTGGTGAGCGCCATGCCTTGATCGGCGTCAGGGTCGCCGTTGCCGGCCTTGGAGATGCCGAAGTCGAGCACCTTGACCGTGTTCGAGCCGTCGGCGGCGCGCGTGAGGAAGAGGTTCGCGGGCTTGAGATCGCGGTGGATGATGCCGAGCGAGTGCGCCTCGGAGATCGCCTCGCACGCGTGCAGCACGTAGAGCACGGCCTCTTCGATGGGGAGCGCGCCGCGCGATCGCACGTAGTGCGAGAGGTCGCTCCCGTCGAGGTACTCCATCACCATGAACGGCGCGCCGTTCGAGAGCTCGCCTACGTCCGTGACGCGCGCGACGTGCTGGCTCTTCAGGCGCACGGCGGCGCGCGCTTCGCGGAGGAACCGCGCGACGACGTCGTCCGTCGCGTTGTCGAGCAGGAGCTTGATCGCGACGCGCTGGTTGAGGTGCTGGTGCATCGCGGAGACCACGACGCCCATGCCTCCGCGCCCGAGCACCTTCTCGACGAGGTACTTGCCCGCGAGGATTTCGCCTTCGTTGACGGGGTCGCTCAAAACACTTTCTCCGCGCCGGGCGCCCCGCACGAGGCGCCCCGAAGCATCCTACGCGAAAGCGCTCCGTGAGGGCTAGAGACAATCCTCTCGTCTCGCCGGGCGGAGCTTCGTAGGTTAAGCCGCATGGTTCGTAGGTTGCGCCAAGTCGCGGCGCGGCCGGTCGTTCTAGAACGGGAGCATGCCCAACATCGCGATCATCGGCGCAGGGATGGCAGGGCTCGCCGCCGCGCAGCAGCTCTGCAAATACCAAAACGTCACCATCACGATCTTCGAGGCGCGCGATCGCGTGGGCGGCAGGGCCCTCACCACCTACTTCAACCCGGAGGCCCTCAACCCCATCCCCTTCGACCGAGGGTGCCATTGGATCCACGGCGTGGACGATAACCCCATCTCCGAAATCTCCACCTGGGTCGCCCAGCAGACGAACAACCCGCAATATCAATATGTGGTGCCGGACCAAGAAGGCGGCCCGCAGGTGTGGGCGAACGGCGCGCAGAACGTAGGGCGCACGCAGGAGCTCGACCTCTATTGGTTCCACTTCGAGGAGGCGTTACAAGCCGAGATCCCGAACGATCAAGGCAACGTCACGGGCTCGGTGACCGAGGTGCTCCAGCTCTCGAACAACCCCGATCGCGCGGCGCTCGTCGATCAAGCGTCCTTTTACCTCTATCAGCTCCTCCAGCTCTCGATGGAGGTCGGCTCCGAGGGCTACCGCGTGAACGCCGCGGACACCCTGCGGAGCGAGGGCCATCTCGACGGCAGAGGGCCCGAGGTCGAGGGGTCGAACGGCATCGTCCCCGCCGGGCTCGGCGCGCTGATCGCCGAGTTTGGCCGGCTCCTCGTGGCGCAGAACGCTCAAGTCATCACCCAACACCTCTCCGCGCCGGTGACCGGTATCCAAGCGGGGGCCAACAACGTCACGGTCAGGTACACGCTCCAAGGGCAGCAACAAGCCGTCTTCGACGCGGCGATCATCACCGCTCCCTCGGGGCTCGTGACGCGCGAGGCGGTCCAAGGCAAGATCCGCGTGACGGGCGGCGATCAAGCCTTGACCGACGCGATCGACGCGTTCGCGATGTTGCCGCTCGGCAATTACAAGAAGGTCGCGCTCAAGTTCCCGGACGGCACGTTGGATCAATGGGTCAACCCCAACAAGCGGTATCTCCCGAACAGCTTCGGCAAGGGCGCGGAGCCCGTGTTCATCGCGCTCATCGAGGCGGGCAACGTGGCGATGCTCCAGAGCGGCGGGCACCCGGCGTACGGGCTCGACGGGCTCGGGGACGCAGAGATCGCGCGGCGGGCGTGCGCCGCGCTCACCGACATGTTGGGGATGGCGATCGCGTGGGATCAGGTCGAGTCGTACCAAGTCACGAATTGGGCCGGAGACGCGCTGAGCGGCGGCGCGTATGCGTACACCCACGTGCACGAGAACGCCTATGCCGCGCGGACGACCCTGATTGACTATCAAACAGGGCACCGGCTCATCTTCGCGGGGGAGGCCGTCGTGGAGCTGGCCGCGGGCTCTCTCCACGGCGCGTATTGGAGCGGGAACAGCGCCGCCGTGGCCCTCGCGGCGACGCTCAACCTTCAGCTCGCGTGAAGCTGTGAGATGAAGCTCGCTGCGTCGACCTGGGGGGTTTGGGGGACCCCCTCCGGGTCCCCCATCGTCGAAGCTCAGTTGCGGCTATAGTCGACCCAGTTGCCGGTCGCCCAGTTCTCACCCGCTTTGAACGCGCCGATGAAGTTGGCCGCGGGGTCGAAGAAGCCGTCGTCCGGCGGGCTCGCCGCGCCGTTCGAGAGCGTGGACATCGGGGTGAAGTCCGGGACAGGGGCGAAGCAATTCACGATCTTCGGATCGATCGTCTGATTGCCTTGCATGGTGAACCACATCACCTCATCGAAGCCGCTGTCGTCGTCGGCGGTCGTGCCCGTGCCGGCGGCGGTCTCGTCATACGCGATGTTGGCGTTGAGGTTGTTGAAGAAAATAGAATTCTTGAGCTCGACGTTGGTGGACGCGTCGCGGATGTCGACGCCCGCCTCGAAGCCCGTCGCCACGATGTTGAAGAGATGGCCGAGCGTCGAGCGGCGGAGGAGCATGCCATATTGTTGCTTCGCGACGTCGACGTTCTTCCCGCAGAGCGTCGCGTTGTAAATCGTAGGCTCGCTGCGCGGCGTGTTGGTCGAGGCGTTCGCGTCGTTGTCGCCCTCGAAGCCGTTGGTGTCGTCGGCGATGGTCGGGTCCTGCACGAGCGCGAGGAACTGGAGCTTGCCGACGTAGCCGTTGTCCCAGTCGAAGCCGTCGTCTTGGTTGTTCGCGCAGATGAGGTGCTTCGCGTTCACGGTGCCGCCGAAGAACTCGAAGCAGTCATCGAGCGTGTCGTGGACCATCACGTAATCGATCTCGGTGCCGCGGCCGACGCCCGCGAGGGTGAGGCCGTTGACCTCGTTGTTGGGCGAGAGCAGGATGCCGCTGAACTCGATACGAACGTACTTGATCTTGCCGCTGTTGTCGTCGGGGTTGCTCCCGCCGTATTGGGTGCCTGCGCCGGTGATGCCCTCGACGTTGGCCACGCCGCCCGGCTGGTTGATGGGCGCTTTGCCGAGCACGATGACGCCGCCCCAGTCGCCCGCCGCGCGCTGGCCCACGGGCGCCGCGCTCGTGAAGACGATGGGATTGACGGCCGTCCCCTCGGCCATGATCTTGGCGCCGGGCTCGATCACCAGCGTCCCGAGCGACACTTTGTCGCCGTAAATCTTGGTGCCCTTCTCGATGGTGAGCACGTTGGGCGACACGACCTGAACGACGCCTTTGATCGTGTAACAGGTGTCCGCGCTGAGCGTCTTGTTCGCGGTGATGTTCGCGGCGATGTCCTCGCTCTTGGTGCAGGGCGGAAGAGGCATCTCCATCATCATGCCTCCGCCGCTGCCGCCCATACCGCTCGACGTCGAGGACGTGGATGACGTCGACGTGGACGACGTCGAGGAGGTCGATGACGTCGAGGAAGTCGACGACGTCCCTCCGCCCGAGCCGCCCGTGGGTTGAGGCTTCTCCTCTTCGCCGCACGCCGTGAACAGCGCCGTGCTCATGAGCGCACCCAAGACAAGCGATCGTCGAAACATCTTCATGATTCCTCCGTGTCTTCGGCGCGCACTTTGAACGGCGTTCGTGACCAGGGATTGAATGCAAAGCAACAATCGTATGATCAGTTGCTCACGGTGACGCCGAGCTGAAACGTGACGCCGGTCTTGAATTGGCTCACTACGTTGGCCTCGCCGCTCTTGTCTTTGCCCTGCGTCCATCGCACGGGGCTGTCGAGGAGGTTCTCGGCCGAGAAGCGGAGGTCGACGTGTTTGCCGATCTGTTGTGCCACCGTCGCGTCGAGCTTGTGACGGGGCTGTTCATACACGTCCGGCAGCCCGTCGGAGCCGACTTGAACGAGCCTCGGTCCAAAGACGTTATAGACCACGCGGGCCCGCGTGCCCCAGCGCTCCGACGCAAAATCGAGCCCCGCGTTCACCACATAAGGGGATTGGCCGAAGAGCGGCCTTTCGCTGTTGGTCTGGGTGCCCACCTGCGTCGTGTCGAGCGCCACGCGGGAGTGGACCCACGTGAGGTTCAAGAGGACGCCGAGGTCCTTGAGCTTGGGAGAGAGGAAGTCGAACGATTTGCGCGCCTCGACCTCGACGCCCACCGCGCGCGCCGCCGTCGCGTTCTGGAACGAGACGACTCCTTGGTTGCTCGGCAGGATGATCTGCTCGATGGGGTCGAAGAAGTGCTTGTAAAACGCGCTGAGCGCGACCACCTCGCCCGCGCCGGGGAACAGCTCGAAGCGCAGATCCGCGTTGTAGATGCTGGTGCGTTGGAGCGCCGGGTTGCCCAGGATCTCGCGCGCGCCGAAGTAATCGGTGAACACGAAGGGTGACAGCTCGCGGAGCTCGGGGCGCGCCACCGTGCGCGAGATGGTCGCGCGGAGGTTCGAGTCCTTGGTGGTCTTGAAGATCAGGTTGATGGAGGGGAGGATGTCGGTCTTGTTCAGGTTCGCTTGGATGCGGCTCACGTCGGCGGCGAAGGGATCGATCGAGTCGATCCCTTGCCTCGACGCCTCGACGCGCGCGCCCGCGATGACGCGCACGCGGCTGCCGAGCCACGCGTCCGTCATCACGTAGCCTGCATAGATGGCCTCCGCCGCCGTGTACGAGTCGTTGGCCCGCGTGTACTCTTCGAGCTCGAGCGCGGTGCCGATGTTCTGGGACGTAAAGAGCTTGTCCGGCTCCTGGTCGAAGATCGCCGGGTTTTGCCCTGCGCGCGGCACGAACCGGAACCTGCGCGCGTCGAACGTGCGCGCCTTGTTGCTCACGAGCACGCCGAACTTGATCTTCGTCCCGCGCTCGCCCGGGTCGAGCGGCTGGGTGTAGTCGGCCATCGCGATGAGCGATCGCTCCTTTTGCTTTCCATAAAAGTGCGAACCGCTCAGCGTGCCGCGGTCCCACGAATAGACCTTGCGCTCGTCGTCGCGCACGTACACGGTCTCGCGCGTGTCGGGCTCGTCCGCCGTCGCGAGCGAGGCGGAGAGGTTGTATTCGAAGAGGCCCTCCGAAGGCAGCTTGTGAGCGCCCGAGAGCTGGGTGAAGGTGAGCGACCGCGAGAGGAAGCGGAGGCGCGTGTCGCGGATCACGGCGGCGCGCTCCTCGTTGAGCCCTTCAATCGTGCGCGCCTCGTTGTCCGATGAGCGGCTGTGGAGGCCCGTGATCGCGATCTTGTGGTTCTTGTGCGGCTTGTACGTGACGGCCGCGTACGCGCCCCAAATCACCTGATCGAGCCCTGTCTCGGCGAGGTAGTCGTTGCGCAGGAGGAGCGTGTCGGGCTTCATCGGATCAACGGTGTACGTCCGCAAGATCTCGCCGGTCCTGCGCGAGAAGCGCCTCCCGTACGTGAGCGCGGCCATCACGCCGATCTCTTGTTGATTGCCGAGCTTGAACGTGTTTCCCACGACGAAGCTCCCGGTCATGTTGGGGAAGCTCGTGGTCGTGCGCGTCGACATGTACGCGTTGATGGCGCGGCCGTACGCGGTGAGCTCCTCGGGCGTGATGTTGCCGCCGCCGGGCTTGGGCCCGAAGCGCACCACTTTGTAGTCGGGGATCTCGCTCGGGAGCTTGCGCGCGCCGCCGTCGATGCCGAGCCAATCGAGGCTCGACCCTTGGTACGAGAGCCTCTTTTGGAAGGTGGTTTGGGTGTTCATGCCCACCTGCAAGATGCCTTGAACCGTGAGCTGCTCCGGGAGCTGCCGTGTGTTCACGCGCACCGATCCGCCCGCGAAATCGCCGGGAACGTCGGGCGTGAAGGTCTTGACGATGGTGAGGTCCGAGAGCACGAGCGTGGGGAAGAGATCGAGCGGGACAGCCCTCCTGTCGGGCTCGGCGCTCGGGAGCGGCGCGCCGTTCAAGAGAGCGTTGGTGTAGCGCTCGCCGAGGCCGCGCACGTACACGTATTTGTCGCCCACCACCGTCGCGCCGACGACGCGCCTCGCCGCGTCCGCCGCGTTGCGATCCGGCGTCTTGGCGATGTCTTTGGCGCTCACCACGTCGGCGACCTGCGAGGAGTTTTTGCGCATCGCGAGCTGCACCTCGGCGCTCGCGCGATCGGGCGTGACCTCGACCTCGACCACGTCCTCGACCACCTTGTCTTGGTCGAGCGCGACGTCATAACGCGTGATCTTGCCGGGGAGGACGGTGATGCCCTTGATCTTCTGCGCTTTGTGGCCCTCGCCCCACACGCGCAGCTCGTACGTGCCCGGCGCGAGCACCAGCCGAAAGCGACCATCGTAGTCGGCCACGGCCTTGCCTTTGCCGCTCACCACGGTCACGGTGGCGTCGGGCATGGGCTGTTTGGAGCCGTTGCTCTTGATGACGCCCCACACCACCGCTTTGCCCGCGGGCGGCGGCCGCGCGGGATCCTCTTCGTCCGCGCCGCCGTCGTCGATCACACCCGCTGCGGGGGCTTTGGGCGGCGCGGGAGGCGCGTTTGGATTCGGCTCGTCCGCGAAGGCGAGAGGATGGACCAAGAGCGTGAGCAGCGCCGCGGGCGCCGCGAGGAGGCGTGACGATCGCATCATGGTTCGAGATCCTGGCCCCCGTGGTGCGATGGCAGCGCGGGGGGTTTGGGGAGGTTAGTTCCCGGTCTTCTCGGTCAAGATCGCGAGGCTCCGGGCCCCGCTGCGTTTGGCGAGGTCCATGACCTCGACCGTGACGCCGTAAGGCGCGTTGTCCGCGGCGTCGAAGTACAAGACGCCATCGGCGCGCGCCGCGAAGATCCGCGGCAGGTGGCCCTTGAGCTCGTCTTTGCTCATGACCTTTTGGTTCACCCGGATGACCCCCGCCTCATCCACCGTGAGCACGACGGGCTTGTCCGCGTCGTTCGGCGGCGGGGGCTCTTTTTCGGCCTTGTCGTCCTTTTTCGGGACGTTGAGCCAGAGCTGTTTGGTGAGGAGCGGCGTCACCACCATGAAGATGATGAGCAGCACGAGCACCACGTCGACGAGGGGGGTGACGTTCATGCTCGGCGTGATGGCCGCCCTCTTTTGGGCCGAGACGTTCATCGCCATGGCCTAACCCTCCTCTCCGCCTTTGCCCTTTTGGCCGCCCTTTTGGCTGACCGAGAGCGACACGCCGGTGAACCCGATCTTCTGGCACATCGCGAACGCGTCGCGCATCTGCGCGTAGCGGAGCGACGCGTCGCCCTTGATGACGACCCTGCGCTCCGCGTCGGCCGCGTGGATCGTGGTGAGCTTGTCTTTGAGCGCGTCGAGGCTCGTCAAAGGCTCCTTCTCCAAGAAGAGGTTGCCCCTGGCCGTGACCGTCACGGTGATGGGGTCGAGCTTGCCTTTGGCCTTCTCGTCCGGCTGAACCACGCTCGGCAGATCCACGCGCTCGCCGTGCTCCAGCTCGGGCGCCACCACCATGAAGATGATGAGCAGCACCAAGACCACGTCGACGAGCGGTGTGATGTTGATGTCCGGCTCGGGGGCCTTGCCCCGCTGAGGGCTCGTTACGTCGAAGGCCATGACCCTTACGCCGCCTTGCTCGCGTGCTCGCCGCTCACGCGATCGGCCGCGTTCTCCATCTCGTCGGTGAGCTCGCCCATCGATCGATCGAGCGCGGCCTCGACCGCGTTGATCCGCGTGCTCAGGTAATTGAAGCAGAGCACGGCGGGGATGGCGACCGCGAGGCCGAACGCGGTGACGATGAGCGCCTCGGCGATGCCGGTCGAGACCGCGCCGAGCCCGCCTGAGCCCGTCGCGCCGATGCTCTGAAAGGCGCTGATGATGCCGACGACCGTGCCGAGCAGACCGACGAAGGGCGCCACGGATCCGACCGTCGCGAGCAGGCTGAGCCCGCGGCGGAGGTTCGCGGACACGGCCTCTTTTTGGCGCGCGATCTCGCGGCGCGCGAGCTCGATGGGGGGGACGTTGCCGCGCTCGTCCTCACGCGCCCGGAGGAAGCGGCCCATGCCGGCGCGCACCAAGCGGGCGAGCCCGGAGATAGGGTGTTTGGCGGCGAGCGCCACGATCCCGCTCATGTCCCACGCGTCGAGCAGCGGGCGCGCCTCGGTGGTGAAGGCGCGCGTCTCTTTGTCTTGTTTGGCGAGCCCGAGCAGGCGCTCCACCACGATACCGATGCTCGCCACGGCCATCGCCGCGAGCGCGAACGCGACGAGCTTGCTCATGAGGCCCATCGAGGCCCAGATGTGAAGGAGATTGAATTTCATGGCGTTCCCTCGTCAGTTCTTGATCGAAAACGGAATACGAACGGTCTTGGCGACAGAGACGGGCTTACCGTCGAGAGAGGCAGGTTTGTAGCGCCAGCCTTTCACGGTCTGGAGGACGATCGCGTCGAAGAGCGGGTGTCCGCGGACGATGGTCGGGTTCTGCACCTCGCCGGTCTCCGAGATGGTGAATCGCACCACCACGGTGGCCTCGACTCCTTGGCTCCGCGCGTCGGCGGGATAAGGAGGCGCGGGCGTGGCGAGCGCCGAAGGAGGGGTCATGTCCTCGGTCAGCGCGACGGGGCCTTGTGGCTTTGGCGGGGGAGGCGGAGGAGGCGGCGGCGGAGCGGCGGAGGAGGGCGCGGGAGGCGGCGGCGCGAGCGCCGTGCCCGTGCCACCGGCGACGCCGCCGATGACACCCCCTTTGCCATCCGCGTATTCGTCTTGACCGCGGTTCGGCTTGGCGGGTTTGTCGGACTCGGGGGGGGTCTCGGTGGGGACCGCGGTGGGCGCGACGATCGCCTTGCGCGGCGCGGGCCCCGGGGGCGCTTGTGCCTTTGGCGCCTCGGGCGGCGGCGGCGGCGGTTGTGGCTTTGGCGGCTCCGCGGTGGCCGCGAGCTTCACGTCCACCACCTGCTCTTCCTCTTCTTTGGGAGCGACGGTGGCGCGGACGGTGGCGGCGACTCCGATCGAGACGACCACGAACGCGACGCCCACCGCATATCCGATCGCGAGCCTCTTTACGTGCGTCGGATCGTGGGTATCCAGGTGCCAGGTGACGTTCATCTCCCTGCCTCGCGCGGCGCACCTTGCTGGCCGTCTGTGGCGAAACGATGACACGGGAGAAACGTTATCTCCTGGATCTGTTGATCCGATCAGCGTTTGCTTCGGCGGAGGGGCGGCGCTGTGACAGGCGCGTTACGGGACCTCAACGTGGTTTACAAACCTCATCATTTTCCGGGACGGCGCGAAATCAAGGATGGTCACACCGCGCCTCTCGCGAGGCGCTCGACGCGGATCGACAGCTCCGCGTCCGAGAGCCGGAGGGCGATCGCGCGCGCCCGCGCGAGCGTCGCGGCGTTGTGCGGCCTGCCTTGGATCCGCGCCACCATCAAGAGGCCCATCGCGCGCAGGCGCACGTAGCCGCCGTCGCCCGCGTGATCAGACGCGCGCAGCGCGAGCGCGATCGCCTCGTCGCGCGCGCCGCTGCGATAGAGGCCATAGGCCAGGCCCGCGTCGCGGCGATAGCTCGCGAAGGGGTGGGCGTCCTCGGCGGGCAGCGATCGATAGAGGGTGAGCGCGCGATCGTGGGCGCCCCTGCGGTTCTCGGCGAACGCCTCGTGATCGACGATCCGCGCACGAAAACAAGCCACGTCCTCGGGATCGATCGCGTCGCCGCCCGCGTCGAGCGCGGCGCGGGCGGCGTCGACGTGGGGGCGCGAGGCGCGCTCGGCGCGGTGGGGATCGGGGTCGAGGCGCGACGCGAGGTACCCCATCGCGAGCCTGTGCTCGACGAGCGCGTCCGGCGTATCGATGGAAGAAGCGGCTTTGTCGAGCAGCGTTTGGGCCTCGGCGAAGGCCCGTTGGCGGAGCGCCGCGCTCGCGAGGCCGAGCTCGATCCACACGCGGGCGCGCGACGCCGAGACGGGCGGCCGATCCCAGAGGCGCAGCTGATCCAAACAGAGCGCGAGGGGAAGATCGTTGAACGGGCTGTGATAAAGGCCCATCCAGCGCACGCGCGCGGCGACGCCCCGCGGGACGCCGAAGGTGCGGAGGAGCCTTTGGCCGATGAGCCCGCCGTCGCGCTGGCCGCGGCCGCGCAGCCTGCGGATGGCGCGCTCGGAGGAGGCGGCGTCGGGGACGAGCCCGCGCTCGACGAGCTTCCACGCGACGGCGGCGAGCGTGCCTTGCTCTTCGATCAGCGCCTCGATGTAGTCTCCCCAGCCGTACCCCGCGGGCGCGCCGGCTTGTCCGCTTTTTTGTCCGGTACGCTCAGCTCGCTCCGTGGCCATAGTCCTCGTGCGCCGGTAGACGACGCCCTCATCCCAGGAACCTATCATGCGACTGCTCCTGATCTCCGACACTCATGGTCACCTCGATCCGATCGATCGGCTCGCGCGCGAGGCGGGCGCGGAGGCGGTGGTGCACGCGGGGGACTTTGGCTTTTACGACGATGAGAGCGCGGCGCGGCTCGAAGCGCGCGAGCTGTTCCTGCGGGTCGTCCACTCGGCGCTGCCCGACGAGGAGAAGAAGCGGGCGAAGAAGCTCAAGGGCGACGCGCTCCGCGCGTTCATCCAACGACATCTCCCGCTCTCCGAGCTGGGGGCCTATCTCCGGGAAGGCCGCGGGTTCAGCGTGCCTACCTTCGCCGTCTTCGGCAATCACGAGGACGGCGCGGTGGTCGCCTCGCTCCTCTCGGGCGCGCGCCGCGTGCCCAATTTGACGCTCCTCGGAGGTGCGGTGGTGGGCGATCTTCGTTTGTTCGGCCTCGGCGGCAACGTCTTGCCGGACCAGCTCGACGAGGAGCCCATCGACGGCGGGCGCGGCAAAATCCGCGCGAGCGCGAGCGCCATCGAGGCGCTCCTCGACGCCGCGCCGCCGCGCGCGCCCGGCGAGGTGCGCGCGCTCGTCACGCACGTGAGCCCCGGCAAGGAGCCTTTGATCGGGCTCTTGGCCGCGGCGCTCGACGTGGAGATCACCATCTCCGGGCACATGGGCTCTCCGTATGGATGCGTGTGGAGCGACTTCGCGGTGCGCGCGCCGGACGAGGCCGCGGCGCGGCTCGACGCCGCAAAAGCGAGGCTCCCCGCGTCGCTCCGCGCGCGCATCGAGGAGCGTTTGGGATCCGAAGGGACCGAGCGCGCGTACCGCGGGTGCTTTCACGTGAACCTGCCGGACGCGCCGGACGGGCACGCGGTGCTCGATCTGCGCGACGGGCGGTTGCGCTTGGAGACCATCTCTCATGGTCTCCGGCTGCCGGGCCGGTGAGGCTGTCAACAGCCTTTGGGGAGGAGGCCAATCACACGGCGTGCGGGTGTCCGGGCTCGAGCCCGAGCGCCTGCCTCACCTGTCCTCGCGCGACCCCCGCGGCGCCGCGGAGCAGCGGGAGGAGCCAATGGCTCCCCGCGTGCTCGCGGATGAACGCACGCGCGCTCTCGGTGTCGTCGATCACGTCGGTGCACCGCGCCGGGTCTTCGAAGTTCGCGGCGAACGCGTCCGCGATCTTCTGCGGCACGTCGCGCCTCTTGCCGTCGCTCCCATATTGAGCGAGGAGCACCTGTTTGCCGGCGTCGGGGAGCGGCTCCAAGAAGAGGTTGTTGAAGCGGACGGTCGGCGCGCCGTGGCGCTCCCAATAACGTTCGAACGTCCTCGTCATCCACCCTTCGTCAAAGGCCCCTTCTCCCCGCGTGACGATCTGCTCGGCGAGGTTCTTCGCCATCTTGTTGCCGCTGTTCGCGCCCTGTCCGGCGATGGGGTCGAGCGACACCAACGTGTCGCCGAGCCCGGTCACGACACGCCCGCTCGGCAGCCGCCCGACAGGGCTCCTCACGGTCGGGGTCACGGCGCCCACGAGCCAGCCGAGATCGTCGGCCACCTCCATGGGCTTGAACCATTCGTAGTCCCAAGGGATGTAGTCGCGCACGAGGCCGCGCGCGACGTGGAGGACGTCCTCCGCGCTCTTCGCGTCTTGGAAGGCGTCGAACGGGCCGCCGATCTTGCCCTCGAAGAGCAGGTTCCACGTGGGGCCGTGATCGCGGTGATAATAGGGCACCCAAAAGGCCTCTCCCCACGGCGCGAACAAATTGAATTTGACGGGGATGAACGGGATCCCCTCAAAGCGCATCGAGCCGCCTTTGGCGATCAGCATCGTGACGCGGCGCTGCGGGCTCGAATACACGCTGCGCTCTTCGTTCCGCGGGAAGAGCGCGCACAGGTCGCCTCGGCCCGCCGCCACCACCGTGAGGTCGTGCTCGCCCGCGATCGCGTCGAGGCGCGCTACGTCCACCTTCTCATACCGCACGTCGCCGCCGCGCTCCGCCAGATCGAGGAGCCATCGATGGCTCTGGAGCCGCAGATCGATCGCCGCGCAGGGCGCCGGCAGCCTGCCCGCGAGCGTCAACAGGCGATTGGGCGGCGCTTGGCAGAACGTGAGATGAACCCCCTCCACCGGAGGGGCCTTGGACTGCCAGCGATCGATCCCCAGCTCGCGCTCCCACGCGAGCGCGGGCTCGAAGCGCCCCGCCGTGCCCGTGGGGCGGCACGTGTGGAGCCACTCCTCGGGCGTGCGATCCGAGAACAGCGTAACGGCATAGCCCCTTTGCACGAGCGCGTGCGCGAGGAGGAGGCCCGCTTGGCCCGAGCCGATGATGGCGATACGTCGCATGCTCGGTAGAGAACGGAGCTCCCCGTTTGTGAAGCCCCGCGTCGCGGCGAAACGTTCCATCGAGCCTCGGTGCGTTGAAATTGTGCGCGACGGCGGCCCTGGGAAAAAAATGCTCGACGACCTACTACGGGTGTAGTAGGCATGGGCCCGTGGCGAACGAACAAGGGCTCGGTCCGCTCGAGATGCGCGTCCTCGGTCTCTTGGGCGAGGAGGATCAGAGCGTCGACGACGTTCGCGCCGCGCTCGTTCGCGCCGGGCAAGACCTCGCGTACACCACGGTGATGACCGTGCTCGGGCGCCTCCACGACAAGGGGCTCGTCGCGCGCACCAAGGAGGGCCGGCGCTACCTTTATCGGCTTGGGCGGCGCGCGCCCAAGGTCACGAGCGGTATCCTCTCGCGCATCCAATCGGCGTTGTTCCCGAGCGACAGGACGGGTCCTATCTTGGCCCTGCTCGACGACGAGGCGCTCTCCGATCAAGAGCTCCGCGCGTTGCGCCGCAAGATCGATGAGCGCTTGAAGGGGAGGGGATCGTGATCACCGCGGGGCTCGTGGTCTTCAACCTGCTCGCCAACGCGGCGGGCTCGTTCTTGGTCGCGTGGCTCATGGTGCGCGCGGCGCTCTTCGTGTTTCGGCCTGCGCCGGGGCGGGCGCGCGTCGCGCTCCTCGGGTTGCCGTTCGTCAAAGTGGCCTTCGATCTCGCGCGCGGCGTGCCCGATCATTCGTTCCTTTGGCTGCGCGCGCGCGGCGTCCCGCAAGACCTCGGGGCATTTCGTGTGGGCTTTGGGCTTCAATGGATCATCCCCAAGGTGGAGCTCAGGCTCGGCGCGTTGTCCGCCGGGATGCACTATCCGCAGAGCGGCGCGGACCTCATCGCCGCGGCGCTCACCAAGAAGGTGAGCCCATGGGCGCCGTTCGGCGTCGCCGCGCTCTCACTCCTTGTCTCCGCCGCGCTCCTCACCTCACGTGTCCTCGCGTGGCGGCGGGCGACAAGGGATCTCCGCGCGGCCGCGCGCGGCGCCGTCATCAAGGGGCATCATCGGGTCGGGCTCCGCACCGCGGCGATCCTCGTCGCCGAGGGGCTCGAAGGATCGCCCTTCACCGGCGGGATCTTCGCGCCTTACGTGTGCTTCCCGCGCCTCGTTTGGGACGCGCTCACGCCCGCCGAGCGCCGCGCCGCGATCGCGCACGAGCTCGCGCACGTCGCGGATCATCACCTGCTCATCCTCACGTTCGCGGGCCTCGTGCGCGATCTCGTGTGGTTCGTCCCCTTCCTCGGCAAGGCCGAAGCGCGCCTCCGCGAAGGGTGCGAGCTCGCGGCCGACGCGGGCGCCGTGAGGAGGGGAGTCGTCCCCGCCGTGCTCGCGTCCGCGCTCGTTCGCGCGCGTGAGCTGATGGTGGGCCGCCCGGTCGCGGGCGCGGCCACGCTCGCCGCTCATGAGCTGTCGCTCGTCACGCGCGTCAATCGGCTCCTCGTCCGCGAGCCGGGCCCGCGGCTCGGCTTTCACAATCGCTTGTTGGGCGCGGCCATCACGGTGTGGGTGTCCGCCTCCGTGCTCCTCGCGGTCCTGTTCGGCAACCCCTGAGCACGCCCTCACGGCGCGATCGTCGCGCCGCTCTTGGCTCGATGTTAATTACTACATACGTAGTAGAAAGAGAAGGCCTCCAATGCACCGATTCCCCCTCATCGTCCTCGCAACGCTCGGCGCTTCGGTCATGGGTTGTGCGGCCATGCCGCCCGCGCGTTACGTAAAATCCAAGGACCTCGGCGCGCTCGAACAACCGATCGCGCCGGGCACGCCCATCGTCGTCGAATTCGAGGAGGGCGACGTCATCCCTCTCATCGTGACCATCGACGGTCCGTTCGTGAAGAGCCCCGAGGGGGCGGCGCCCATTCAGCTCCGCGTGACGCGGCACTTCTATCTTCGGATCGACAAGAATGGGATGAAGTCGAGCCTCGACGGCAAGACCTTCGATTGGAAGCCCGAGCGACCGGGGGAGTTTCAGGTGGGGGTCGGCGTCACGCGGGAGGGGCCCAAAGCGCACATCTCGATTCGGACCCCTACGCCGCCCGATCCTTCGAAGCCGTAGAGGGAGGAGGTCAGTTCCCCGGCGTGAAGGGGTTCGAGAAGCGCACGTCGGTCGCGAGGGTGTCGTCGGTGAGCGTCTTCATGAAGGCGACGAGCGCGGCTTTGTCGCTGTCATTGAGGTTGAGCTTGAGGGGCGCGCCCCCCGGGCCCGCTTGGCGCAGCGCGGGGTCGAGGTTCGGGTGCGCGGCGATCCCGCTGTTGTAGTGCTCGACCACGGCTTCGAGCGTGGGGAAGCGTCCATCGTGCATGTACGGCGGGCGCAGCGCCACGTTGCGGAGCGAGGGTGATTTGAACTTGCCGTTATCCATCGGCTGGCCGCTCACCTCGCCCACGCCTTGATCGGCGTTGTCGAGGAGGCCGTTGTTCGTCGGCGCGATCATGTAGAACACGGCCGTGTTGGTGAAGGGCGGGTGGGGCCCCGGAGGCGCGAACGCGAGCTCGTTTTGCATCAAGTGGCACGTCCCGCACAGGCCGCGCGTGCTCGGGTCGTGCTGTCCGAAGAAGATCTGTTTGCCGCGGTTCTCTTGGGGGGTGAAGCCGGGCATGTCGCCCGCGATGCTCTGCACCTGCGCGACGGCCTGATCCCAGCGCGATTCGTGCGGCACGATCGCGCGGAGGAACTGCGCGAGCGCCTTCGCCACGCGATCGCTGGTGATCGCCTTGTCGCCGAACGCGGCCTCGAACAAGGGCGGATAAAAGCTCGTCGCCTGGAGGCGCGACTCGACCAGATCGAGCGTCATCCCCATCTCCACGGGGTTCTGGATGGGCCCGAGCACCTGCTCTTCGAGCGAGGCGGCGCGCTCGTCCCAGAAGAACCTGTTGCGCGCGTAGAACCGCGTGTCGATGACGGGCATCGAGTGGCGGCTCGTCTCTTGGCCGTCGAAGCCCAATGACTTCTCGCGCGGGTCCGAGAAGCCGTGGGCCTGATCATGGCAGCTCGCGCACGCGACCGTCCCGTTCTTGCTCAGGCGCTTGTCATAAAAGAGCACGCGGCCGAGCGTCGCGCCCGCGTCGGTGGTGGGGTTATTGGCGGGCATCCGATCGTAGCCGTGGACTTGCTGCGTCTCGAAGCTCGCCGGCAGATCGTCTTGATACGACAAGAGGCTCGCGGGCAGCGTGGGGGAAGGCAAAGGGGGCAGCGGATCGCCCGGATCCGCGCCGCCCGTGCCCGCCCCGCCGCTCCCCGTGCTCGCGACACCGCTGCTGCTCACGACGCTGCTCGTGCTCACCTCTCCGCCTCCGGTCCCTCCGCTCCCCCCGCCTCCTTGTCCGTTGTTCGTGTCAAAGGCGTCCGAGCACCCGGCGAGCGCGCCGAGCGAAGCTGCGAGGAGGAGTGAGAGAGAGGCGTGATGACGTGAGCCGGCGAAGGTGAGCGAGCGTTGCGACATGAGTCCTCCGAACGGGGTTATCGGTTCGGCCTCCTGCAGAGCACAGGGCGGGCCAGCCGCCGTGAGCGTGGAGAGGCGCTCGTTTCACGCACAAATCAAGGGGCGAAGGCCGAGCGCGGGCGGCGCGATGGAGGGGACAGCCTAGAGGGGGGCCGGGGGGTGGAGGCTCAAGCCTCCAGCGCCAAAAAAACGTCCCGAACGGCGCCGTCAAAAGGCGCATATATCTTCTCGTATCTCTTTAAAAGCGCTTGACGCGGGGCAGTTTTGTATGTCATCTAAGCTGTTTTTCGTTCGGCTCAATCGCTCGCTTGCCCGCAAGAATCAGGGCTGGAACGAAGAAAAAGCTTGGCACCGGGGGCGGGGCAGGGTACCCCAAAGCCAAATCACCTTCGTCTCCGTCTTGGGGGAAGCACCGCGTTGGGGGCGTCGTGTGATCTCCATCGTTCACAACAAGAGAAGGGGTCACTCCCAATGAAGCTCCTCCGCACGGCGCTCACCGCGCTCCCGCTGCTCGCGATCCTCGCTGCGTCGCCCGCCGCGGCGCAGGTCGTTTTACAGCCCAACACGATTCAAGGCCACGTCCGGTTCAACAACGTGAACCCGGCGGTCACGGCCATCCTCGATCAATACCTCCCGATCAACACAGGGTACAACAGCGCTTACAGCCAGAACGTCAGCGGGTTCTCGAGCAACGGCAACTTCCCGCCGTTCACGACGCGGGACTTCGCGTATCTGCTCTCGGCCGAGGCGGGCGCCAACGGGCCCGCCGGCGTCACGTATCACTTGTCGCCGTACGCCTTCCTGTACGGCAGCGGCGAGTATTCGTATTACTACTTTCAGGGCGTCGACAACGTCCTCCTCCAGCCGGTCGCCCAAGATTCCGACGGGGTGACGCTCGACGTCGAGGAGTGCGCGGGCATCGTGCGGATCACGTGGGGCACGGACAACACGTGCGCGACGCCCGTGTCCATCCAGTCCGGCAACGTGAGCACGAGCTACTCGTATACGTACTTCCAACAAGGGAGCACGCACTACGTGCCGATGCTCGGCGGCCAGAACATCACGACCACGCTCTACACGACGACGGGCACGGACCCGACGTTCGACACCATCACGTTCCCCACCACCGTGACGCTCAACCCCGCGTGCGATCAGATTCAAGACATCTGTATCCCGATCCCGCAGGGCAGCGGCAGCGGGAGCCTCGGGGCCTTCATCGGGCCCTTCGACATCGTGGGCGAGACCGAGCAATACTCCACGTACATCGACGCCTCGGGCCCGTTCCAGAACCGCCGCTACAACAGCTTCACGCCGCCGGAGATGCCCATCTCCCCCATGTCCGGCTGGTGGCGTCTGCCGAACCTCGTCCCGGGCGATTACCTCCTTTATGGGCAGACGTACGTTCGGACGGGCAACCAGCAAAACTACGTTCGCGCGCCTGCTTTGGGGAGCGGCAACACCATCGCCCCCGCCACGGCGATCGCCGGCCAAGACGTCGACCTGCTCCGTAACATCAACGGGGTGAATCGTTATCCGTTCGTGATGACCCCGGCGTACTACAACGGCAACGTGCTGCTCCAGGACCCGTATCTGGTGTCGAACCCGGGCGCGCCGAGCACGCTCGCGAGCATCTCTCAGCTCTACATGATCGCGTACGAGCAGGCCACGGGGTACGGGTACAACCAAGCGCAGATGCCGTCCCCCTTCAACCCCCTCACCGGGTCGATCGCGACGACGTATGAGCAGGTGCTCGCCAACACCTACGATCTCTCCCTTCCGTGGACGCAGGCCAACCTCTACGCCTACTTCTACGCCCCCAACACGCCGACGGATCTCGATTACCGGCAAGGGAGCTTGTACGTCTACCCGAACCCTCAGCCGACGCACACCATGGCTCCGGGGGACGTGATCGCCATCGATCATGCCTATTGCTTCAACGAGGTGACCCTGGGCTACACCACCACCTTGGGCACGATGTTCAACCCCACCGCCAACGTGAGCGGGTCGTTCTCCGGCACCGACTGGCAGAGCAACCCTGCCAGCTACACGACGTACGCCTATATGTACGGCACGCCGCTCAGCCAGGCGACGGCGAGCACCGCGGGCGCCGTCAGCATGGCGATCCCTCAAGGCACGTACACGATCTCGCCCTCGGCGAGCATCCTCATCAACAACATCCCAAGCACCGCCTCGTTCGCGCCGATCAACCTCACGCTCGGCTGCGGCCAGCACATCACCGCGTTCTCGGGGCTCTCCATCTCGCTCGATGATCTCCCGCCCTGCGCGGGCGCGAGCACGGTGACCATCAACGGGCAAGTGGACAGCGACGGCGCGCAGGTCGATCACATCTATTATACGGTGAACGGCGGCGCCCCCATCGACATCTGCTCGTCGAGCTGCGGCGCGAACCCGGCGTACTCCGCGCTCGTGAGCCTCGCCGCGTGCGACAACAACATCGTCGTCTATGCCACCTCGCCCTCGGTCCAAGGCGTCGCCTCGGTGTCCGAGCAGATCGTTTGGGACGCCCCCGGCGACAACGTCGTTTGCGGCGACGGCTCGTGCGACGTGGGCTGCCTCGACTCGGACAACGATGGTGTTTGCGACACCGACGACAACTGCGATCTCGTGGCGAACCCGAGCCAGCTCGACACCGACGGCGACGGCATCGGCGACGCGTGCGACAACTGTCCCACGGTCAGCAACCCGAGCCAAACGGACTCCGACCAAGACGGCGTGGGCGACGCGTGTGACGTGGCGTGCATCACCATCCAGCGCGGCACGTATGGCGCGGTGGACGACACGTGGGTGATGCAGGCGCAGCCCACCATGGTGTTCGGCGCGAGCAAGACGCTCTACACCGGGCTCACCGGCCCCAAGATGGTCTCGCTCCTCCGATTCGACCTCTCGGTGGTGCCTTTGGGCGCCTCCATCACCTCCGCCGACATGGAGATCACCGAGTTCAGCACCAGCACCAACGCGACGGTGAGCCTCCACCCGATCACCGCGGCGTGGAGCGAGGCGACCACCAATTACAACACCTTCGCCAACGCCTACGCGCCCACCGTGCTCGCGTCCTTCACCACGGCGGGCCACGTGGGCACCGGGCCTATTCAAATCAACCTGACGAGCTATGTGCAGAACGTGCTCAACGGCACGTTCACGCCGCACGGCATCGCGCTCGATCAGACGCCCGGCGACACCCGCTTCCGAAGCAGCGAGCACCCGCAGATCCCGGACCGCCCCAAGCTCACGGTCTGTTACACCATCCCCGGCTGACGCCTCTCAAAGCACGTCGAGCGCCCGACGGCGCCCCGGCAAAAAATGCCGCGGCGCCGATCGCCTCTCCCCTCGACGCGCCGCCGAGCGTGGGATGTCCTCTCTCCACTTGCCATGAACAACAAATCAACGGGCTGCTAACAGCCCGTTGATTGCATCGCCATCAAAGGCCTCTTCGCCGATGTGGAGAGCCTCTCACCCCAAAGGGGTTTGGCGCCGGTCGCTCATCCCTCTTCGAAGTCTCTCGGCGGGACCGTGCTCGCCGCACCGGCGGCGCAGGGGCTCCGCTATGCTCGGCGCATGTGGCGACTTGCGGTGAGCGCGGTGATCACGTGCGGGGCGCTTCAGGGCGCGTGCGTCGAGATGGGGTGGGTGTTCGGCCCGGGCTTCTCCGTGCGCGATCCATCGCTGTTCGCGGAGCCGCCCGTGGTGGAGCGCCGCGGGAGCCGTTATGTCCTCACCTGGACGCAGGGCTCGACACCGTTCTTCTTCGAGCCCGCCTCCAACGTGATGGATGGGCGCCTCGTCTTCGCCCTCGGTGCCACCGCCAGCTCGGGCAACCTCGCGGGGCGCCCGCGCGAGATGCCGATTGAGGGCGCGGAGCGCGCAGACGCGATCCGTCGCGGCGGCGCCTTCTGGTGGGACCCGGAGCCGAAGCCGCGGGGCGCGTTCGTTCCCCTGCGCGTCGTCGACGCCCCGGCGAACCCCCACGTGCGATGATCCCGTCGCCCAGCGTTGGGCCATGGTGGATCGACGGTCCCCCAGATGGATGGACAACACCCACACCATCCCCCATTGGTTTACCACCCCACTCCCCCTCATTTTCCGAGAAATTTGACAGGCGACCATGTGGTATACGGTGTGCTACATGGCCCGGCGATGCTGACCAACACCCTCCGCACCCTCGCTCTCTCCGCCGTCCTCGCCTTCTCGTCCGTCGCCGTCACCGGCTGTACCGTCGGCACGGGCAATGACTCCAGCGACATCACCGACGTCAACCACACCGACGTCGAGCGCCAGTCGATCGGCAACTGCTGGCTCTACGCCGAGGCGAGCTGGGTCGAGTCGATGCATCTCACGGCCACGGGGGAGAAATTCGATGTCTCGCAGTCGTATTGGACCTACTGGCACTGGTACAAGCAGATCATCGAAGAGGGCGTGAGCGAGATCGAGACGGGCGGCTTCTTCACCGAGTCCGCGGACATCATCCGCGCGCGCGGCCTCATCACCGAGTCCAAGTTCATCAAAGAGGACACGACCAGCGAGATGTCGACGCGCCAGTCCACCGCGCTCAGCAAGATGAACCAAGAGCTGTCGACGGGGCGCCTCAAGACCGCTGCTTCGCGCGCCGACGCGGCGCTCGTGCGCAAGGTCCTCGACGAGGCGTGGGCGCTCTCCAGCACCGTAAAGGGCCAGCTCACCAAGGCCTTTGGCAAGGATGGCAAAAAGACCCTCCAGAACGGCGGCGTCACCACGGGCACGTCCATCATCGCGCCGAACAAGTTCCAGGTGGAGTACACCGAGCGCGTCACCAACCCGAGCGCGCCCACCGTCAAGAAGACCACGCTCGACGTCGCCCTCGACGATTGGCGCGAGGCGAGCTATCCCGACTTCGGCTCCAACTTGGATTCGAAGCGCCGCACCTTCCAGATCCGCGTGCAGCGCGCGCTCCACGACAGGCAGCCTGTCGTGATCACGTGGGACGTCGACTTCAACGCGATGGAAGGCTCCGATCCCGTGCTCCGCGGCTCGTTCAACCTCACCACGCTCAAGAAGGCGGGCAAGCCCGGGCGCCAAGGCGGCCACATGACGGTGCTCGAAGACTACGAGATCGAGACCTCGCAATACGGCATCCTCAAGGCGGGAGTCACGCTCGACCCGACGAACCCCGACGACAAAGCGAAGCTCGACGCCGCGCTCCTCCCTTCGAGCAAAATGCGCTTCTTCCGCATCAAGAACTCGTGGGGCGCGCTCCGCGACGACCGCGCCTCGGCCCCCGGCTTCCCCGGCTATCACGACCTCTACATGGATTATCTCAACGGCCCTATCGCCTGGTGCCCGGACACCGAGACCAAGACCAACGAGAACTGCACCGGCAAAGGCACTCCGTTCAACGCCGTTGTGCTGCCCCCCGGGTATTGAGCGCACGCGCCCAATCCACCGCTGCCCGGGCGCGGATCACCCCCGCGCCCTGCACCTCCCTCGGCACGCCGTCGAGCGGCTCCGCGGTCGCCGTCAAACCCCTCTTCAGATCATCGGGCCCGAGCGAAGGATTGGCCTCCAGCATTTGGGCCATGACCGACGCGGCGATCGGCGCCGCGAACGACGTGCCGTCCACGTGCTGATAGTCCGTCGCGATGTACTTGCGATACCGCATGCGCTCGACGAGCGCGTTCATGACGAGCGCGAGCGAGCGCGCGTCGGGCTCGACCGCGGTGGCGCCCGACTTGGCCTTTCGAAACAAAAGCTCGGTGTGCTGCTCCTCGTACGCCGACAAGAGATGAAACAAGAGCGGCGCCTCCCGCGCGACGCTCGTCCCCGGGATCATCGGCGCGGGGAGCAGCGACGCCGGCGCGAGCAGCTCGGGCTTTCGCGCGCCGCTCTTCGTGACTCCATAGCTCGACGGCCACGTCCTGTCGTCGCCCACGTCCACGGTGTTTCCGTCGTCGAGGCCGCCGACCGTAAACGCAACATCGACGGACGCGGGGAGCCCGAGCGGCGCGCCGGGCTTGTTCCCCGCGGCGACCACGACCGCGATCCCGTTGCGGTGGAGCGACTCGATGCGCTTCACGATCTCCGGCGCAGCGGGATCCTCGGCGTCGACGCCGAGCGACACGTTCACGATCCGCGCCTCGAGCTCGGGGTGCTCCTCCACGAAGCGGAGCGCGTTCGCGATCATCGATCCTCGGACCGCGCCGTCCTCGTCGCCGATCTTGATGAGCACGAGGCCGCTCTCGCTCGCGAGCCCGCGGTAACGACCCCCCGAGAGGTACCCGTTGCCGGCGGCGCAGCAAGCGCCCATCGTCCCGTGGAACGCCATGTCGTGAGGCGTGAAGAAGTCGCGCGCGCGCGGCTCGTCCCGCGTCACGTCCGCGAACGCGCGGACCCTCGATGTGGGCAACGTAAGGTCGGGGTGGGCGTAGAAGGCGAGATCCACGAACGCGAGCGTCACCCCGCGCCCGTTGTACGAGGGGTGGCCTCCGAGCCGTTCGGGGAGAGACAAAATCTGCGGTCGGTTGCCGGCGTTCATGCTCGTGCTCGGGCTTGGGCTTGGCGTGCTGGCGAAGGGTACAAGAAAATCTCCAGCGCCCCTTGCGGGAGAGTCATCACCCGCGAGATCCTACACGCTCCTCACGAGAGCCCATACGGAGCTGCCGTTGACCGATCCCTCGTCGCACGATGCCGCTGAGCTTCGCGCAGCGCTCGATCAAGAGCGCGCGAAGAGCGAGGCGTTCGCCCACTTGATGCACGAGATCCGCACCCATTTGAACGGCGTGATCGGCACCACGGGGCTCCTGCTCGGCACCGAGCTCACGATCGAGCAGCGCGCGCTCGCCAAGCAGATCCGCGGCTCGGGCGACGCGCTGCTCGATCTCCTCAACAACGTCCTCGACTACAGCCGCATGGAGGCGCGCGCGATCGAGGTCGAGCAGGTCGACTTCGATCTGCGCAGGATCATCGAGGAGATCGGCGAGCTGCTCGCGGAGCGCGCGTACGCGCGCGGGATCGAGCTGCTCGTGCTCGTGCCCTCGCAGATCCCGACCGCGCTGCGAGGGGATCCGACGCGGCTCCGCCAGGTGCTCGTGAACCTGCTTTCGAACGCGATCAAGTTCACGAGCAAGGGCGAGGTCGTGCTGCGCGCGTCCGCCGAGAGCGAGGCGATCGACGGCGCCCACGTGCGCTTCGAGGTCTCCGACACCGGCGTCGGCATCAGCCCGGACGGGATCGAGCGCTTGTTTCGCCCGTTCTCGCAGGTGCACGAGGGCAAGGGCTACGGCGGCAGCGGGCTCGGCCTCTCGCTCACGAAGCGGCTCGTCACCGCGATGCGCGGGGACATCGGCGTCACGAGCGAGCCCGGCCGCGGCAGCACGTTCTGGTGCGTGATCCCGTTCGAACGGCGCGCTCCTCCGACCGAGCGCTTCTCGATCCCGCGCGTCGACGTCCAGGGCAGGCGCGTGCTCATCGCGTCGACGAGCACCACGGCGCGGCTCGCGCTGCGCGAGATGGTCACGTCCCTCCGCATCGAGTGCTCGCTCGCGCCCGACGCCGAGCGCGCGCTCCGGCTCATGCGCGAGGCCGCGCGCGCGCTCACCCCGTTCGACGTGATCATCCTCGACGAGAACTTGGGCGAGCTCGACACGCCCGCGCTCGTCCGCGCGATCGACGCGGAGGCGATGCTCTCCGCGGCGCGCGTGGTGATGCTCGAGTACCCCGGGCAGCGCCTCCAAGATCCGCGCATCGCGGCGAGGCTCGCCAAGCCCGTGCGCCAATCGCGCCTCACCACGTGCCTCACCACGCTGCTCGGATCATCGGTCGAGAAGCTCCGATCGGCGGACGCGGACGCCGGGCCCTCCTCGCAGCGCGGCGCCGCGGTGCGGTGGGCTCCTCCGTCCGACGGCGCAGTCGAGCGGCGCGCGCCGGCGTCGCCGGCGTCACGCAGCTCCGCCGCGCCCGCGAGCGGGCCTGTCCTTCGCGGATCGAACGAAGGCGAGGCCCTGCGCGTGATGCTGGTCGAGGACAACGACGTCAACCAAAAGATCGCGCGCGTGATGATCGAGCGGCGCGGCTACACCGTCGACGTCGCCAAGGACGGCTCCGAAGCGATCGATCTCGCGGTGCGGAAGGCCTACGCGGCGATCGTGATGGACTGCCAGATGCCGAACGTCGACGGCTACGCGGCGACCAAGAAGATCCGCGATCACGAGCAGCAGTCCGGCCGCGCCCGCGTCCCCATCATCGCCATGACCGCGAACGCGGGCCCGGGCGATCGCGACCGCTGCATCGCCGCGGGGATGGATGACTACCTCTCGAAGCCCATCGTCGTCGAGGAGCTCGAGCGCGCGCTGCGCAAGTGGACGAACCGCGTCGCGCCTTCGGCGAGCGCGCGCATCGACGAGACCCCGCGCGTCGCGCGCCCGCTGCCCATCGATTTTGCGGTGCTGGAGGGGCTCCGCGTGATGCAGCCCGAGGGCCAGCCCGATCTCGTGGAGGAGGTCATCCGCCTCTTCTTGGAGGACGCGCCGCGCCGCCTGACCGCGTTCCGTGACGCGGCAAAACGAGGCGATCTCGCCGCGGCGGCGAGCGTGGCGCACGGCCTCAAGGGCAGCGCAGGGCACCTGGGCGCCAAGGCGCTCGCGGCCATCTGCGGGCGATTCGAAGAGAAGGTGAAGACCGGGACGCCCTTCAACGTGACCTTCGCCGTGAGCGCGCTCGAAGAGGAGCTCGAGCGCGTGCTCGCCGCGCTCACGGACGCGCAGCGGCGCTCCAAAGAGACGCGCGACAGCGCCGCGGCCGATCGCGAGTCCGACCCTCCCACGCGAAAATGGAGCGGGTGAGAGCGCCTACGGCTCGCAGCGGCCCTTGCTCGCGATCGCCGAGCGCGCGAGCTCCTTCGCGCCGGAGGGTGAGTCTTTGTCGACGAGCGGCGCGAGCCGCCGCTCGAGATCGGCGGGGTGTACGGCGCCGAGCGCGACGATCGACGCGGCGCCGAGGCGGCGCTCCCGCTCGTCGTTGGGGGATTTCGCGCGGAGCGCGAGCTTGGTCCACGCGTCGAGGCTCTTCGAATCGCACATCGCCGCGAGCGCGAAGACCGCGCGCACGCGCACGTCGAGCCACTCCTCTTCGTCGTCTTGGCGCGCGCGGATGAGCTCCGCGTGCGCGGTCGCCCTGCGCGCGCCGAGCGCCTCGATGATCTTGCCGCGGACGTCGTGCGAGGCGTCGCTGAGCGCGGCGACGAGCGCTTGATCGATCGCGGCGTCGGGCGGCATCACGCCGAGCGCGCGCGCCGCGGCCGCGCGCACGAAGGTCCAATCGTCGGTCGCGAGGCGCTTGCCGAGCGCGGCCGCGAGCCCCTGAGGGGGCTTGTCCCCTTCGGAGAGCGACGCGAACGAGCCCGCGATCGCGGCCTCGCGCACGCGCACCTCGGCGTCGTCGATCGCGGCGACGATCGCGGCCGCGAGCGAGGGGACGCGCGCCGCCGCGACGACCGCGCGCGCCCGCACGTACCACGCCGCGTCTTGCGTGAGCGACGCGCGGAGGTACGCCTCGGCCTGCGCGTCGCCGGCCTTCGCGAGCTCGCCCGCGGGCGCTTGGAGGAGGTAGCGCGCGCGCGTCGAGCCGTACTTGGCGCTGATCGCCGCGAACGCCTGCGCCGCGCCCTCGACCTTGCCGAGGCTCGGCCCCGCCGCGCGCATCAGATCGATCGCCGCGACCTCGGAGAGCGCGCCGAAGCGCTCGGGCGTCATTTGCTCGCGCAGCGCAGGCAACGCGCGCGGGTTCCGCGCGGCGACCGAGAGCGCCGCGCGCAGCTCGCGGCGCATGCCGTCGTCGGCTTTGTCGATCGCCGCGGTGATCGCGGCGATCGCCTCGGCCGGCGCCGCGAGCACGATCTCGTTCGCGGCGAGCAGCGCGGCCTTGATCGCGCGCGCGTCCGCGGGCCCGCCGGCCGGGAACCCCTTCGCGATGATCGCCGCGAGCGGAGGGGCCGCGAGCCGGCCGCAGCGCCGCAGCCTGTCGCGCGCGTGATCGCGATCGGGATCGTCGCCCTTCGCGTCCATCGCCGCGATGAGCCGGCCCGTGTAGAACGGCGCTTGATCGCCGCACGGCGCGCCGTCGATCACGTCCCGCGCGAGCTCGCGCCCGGTGTCGTCGAGCTTGTCGTAGACGCTGATCGCCGCGGCGACGCCCTCTTTTCCGGCGCGCGCGAGCATCGCCCCCGCGCCCTTTGGGCGCTCGCCGCCGCCCGCGAGCGCGCCCGCCAGCGCCTCGACGCTCATGCCGTCGAACGGGGTCTTGGCCTCGATCTCGGCGATGGTCACGCGCGTGTTCTTGGCGTTCGCGTACGCGTCGCCGAGCACCACGGCCAGGCACGAGGTGTGGAGCGGCGCGGGCAGCGCGATCGCGTAGCGCGTGCCCGGGGCTTGTCTCCAAGCATCTTCGGGCATGGCGACCGCGATCACGCGATCGCTCGTCGCGAGGTAAAACGATCGCGGCGCGGCGCCGCCGTCGTCCGGCGCGCTCGGCTTCACCGCGATCTCGATCGTGTTGATCGCGACCTCGGAGGCGGAGCTCATCACCACGAATTCGCCGCGCCCTTCGCCGGTTTTGTTCTCGGACCAGACCGTGTCCGCGTCGCCGTCGGTGAGGGTGCCCATCTTCTTGTCGACGGCGCTCGACGCGACCATCGCGCGGAGCAGCTTGGGCCCGCTCGTCTTGCTCGCCGCCGCGACCACGCGCGAGGCCGTGATCTTCGGCGCTTTGTCGCGCTCCTCGCGCGAGAGGCTCTCCGCGCTCGCCCCGCGCGTCAGCTCGAACGTGAGCGGATCCACCTCTTTCGCGGCCACGAGCGCGGGCCTTCCGCACACCGTGACGTCGCCCCTTCGCTCGCCCACGAGGAGGCGCACGGCGCCGGATTTCCCTGCGATGGGCTCCTCCAGGACGATCGCGCTGCGCTCCTCGCCGGCCTCGCCCTTCGCGACCGCGGTCCACCCCGCGTAGATCACGACGGGCTCCGCGCCCTTGCCCGACGCGGGCGCCGCGACGAGCATCACCCACGTGCCCGCCCCGTCTTTGCCGGGGACGTCGAGCCGCGCGACGCTCCGGCCTGATCGGAGCTCGACGCGCTTGAGGGCGGCGTTTCCCACGAGCGGGCGTACGTCCTCGGGGAGCCCGAGCGCCGCGCCGCCGTCGGGCTCACACGCGCCGCTCCCGCACACGCGCGCGCGGAGCGCCGCGCCTTCGACGCGCAGCGCGAGCGCTTGCTGCCCCGACGCGCCGGGGATCGTGAGCGACGGCGGCGCCGCTGCGTGAGCGACCCGAGGAAAGAGCGGCGTCGAGGCGGCGAGGGTGAGGGCGAGGATCGTGAGCGGGCGTCGCATGGCGGCGGAGCTTACGACGCGCGAGGCCCCGCGATCATTAGATCACGTCACGCGGAGGACCTCGTCGAGCGACGTCGCCCCTGATTTGACCCGCAGGATGCCCGCCTCGCGCAGCGGGATGAACCCGCTCTTGAGCACGTGCTCGCGGTACGCGCGCTTGCCCGCGCGCGCCTTGATGAGCTCGCGCAGATCGTCGTCGACCTCGAGCACCTCGAAGATCCCCGAGCGGCCTTTGTAGCCGGTGCTGTGGCAGAGCGGGCAGCCCGCGGCCTTTCGAACGGGGGTCCCGGCGGGGAGCACGACGCGATCGTCGTCGCTGGTGATGTCGTTCGGCGCCGAGAAGCTCACCGCGCACGCGGGGCAGAGCGCGCGCACGAGCCGCTGCCCGATCACCGCGAGGAGCGAGTTCGCGACGATCCAAGGCTCGACGCCCAGATCGATGAGGCGGATCACCGTCTCGGTCGCGTCCGAGGTGTGGATGGTCGAGAGCACCAGATGGCCGGTGAGGCTCGCTTGCAAGGCGATCTGCGCGGTCTCGGAGTCGCGCATCTCGCCGACCAGGATCACGTCCGGGTCTTGGCGGAGGATCGCGCGGAGCCCTGCCGCGAACGTGAATCCTTGGCGCACGTTCGCTTGCCCCTGCGTGATCTCCGGCAGCTCGACCTCGATGGGGTCTTCGAGCGTGACCACGCTGCGCGCGCCCGTGTCCATGGTGCGGAGCAGCGAGTAGAGCGTCGACGTCTTGCCCGACCCCGCGGGGCCGCACACGATGATGAGGCCGCTCGAACGCGAGGCGAGGCGCTTGACGGTCTCGTGATCGGGCTCCGAGAGCCCGAGCGCGTCGAGCGCGAGGATGTGATGGCCGAGCAGGAGCCGCAGCACCAAGGTCTCGCCGTGGATGCCCGGGAACGTGGACGCGCGCAGGTGCACGAGGCCCACGCGCGAGCTCTCCAGCGCGAGCTGGCCGTCTTGGGGGAGCCGCCGTTCGGTCATGTCCATCCGCGCGAGCACCTTGACGCGCGTCATGATGGAGGCGCCGAGCTCTTGGGGGAGCTTGCCTTGGCTCGACATGACGCCGTCGATACGGAACCTGACGTGCAGGCTCTCCCGCTTCGACTCGACGTGGATGTCGCTCGCGTTCATGGAGATCGCCCGATCCACGAGGTGATCGAGGATTTGAACCGCGTCGATATCGATGGATACCCCCGTGGGGCGCGTGCTCATCGGGCCTATGCTATCGCGTCCCGGTCGCGCTATGGTGCCCAGGTGGGCGCGGGGACGGCGTGGCCATGAAGATCGAGGCGCTCAAAGGCCGCAATGTGGCAGGGCGCTTTACCCTGCGGAGCCTCCTTGGCGAAGGGGGCATGGCGACCGTGTGGGTCGCGGAGCAGGCGGGCGAGCCGCGCGAGATCGCGCTCAAGATCATGAACGAGGAGCTCGCCTCGGATCGCACGTTCGTCAAGCGCTTCAAGCGCGAGGCAGAGGCCGCGAGCGCGGTGCGCCACCCGAGCTCGGTCGAGATCTTCGACTACGGCACGACCGACGACGGCATCGTGTACATCGCGATGGAGCTCATCCGCGGGCAGGACCTCTACGCCTTGCTCGAACAGAGCGGCGCGCTCTCGCAGGCGCGCGCGGCGAGGCTCATCGCGGAGGTGTGCGACGCGCTCATGGTCGCGCACGAGGCGGGCATCGTTCACCGCGATCTCAAGCCCGAGAACATCATGGTGGTGAACGACGCGTCGCGCGCCGAGGGCGAGCGGGTCAAGGTGCTCGACTTCGGGATCGCGAAGCTGCTCCTCGGCGACACGCGCGGCGCCACGCCGGGCGAGGTCTCCGCCGTCACGCGCATCGGATCGCTCATCGGCACGCCCGCGTACATGTCCCCCGAGCAGTGCGGGCTCCGCGACGTCGACACGCGATCCGACCTTTACACGTGCGGCGTGCTGCTCTTTCAGATCGTGACGGGGAGGCTGCCGTTCGAGGGCGAGACGCCGCTCCAGACCGCGATGCTGCACGTGCACCAAGATCCGCCGCGCCCGAGCGAGGTCGCGCCCGCGATCGATCCCCGCCTCGAAGCGCTCATCTCCAAGGCCCTCTCGAAGAGCCCTGCGGATCGGCACCAGACCGCGCTCCATCTCGCGTCGTCGCTGCGGAGGCTCATCGCGGACGGGCTGCCCGACGAGCCCGCGACGCGCGCGGCGATCGCGCGCCGATCGATGAGCTCGATCCGCCCCATGTCGTCGCCGCGCATCACCAAGCCGGTGCCCGCGCCGTCCCAAGAGATGCTCGACGCCGCGAGCCGTTCGGACGCGTGGATCGACCTGCGCGAGCTCATCGTCGACGA
>CAYTJL010000001.1:0-23788 GCA_964437785.1 uncultured Polyangiaceae bacterium | reverse complement strand
GCGCCCATCGTGATCCGGCACGATCTCGAGCCGGCATTTCGGAGCGCGCCGAAGAGCCGTTTGCCCCTCGTGATCGTCGCGATCGCGGGCCTCGTCGCGTTTGGCGTGGGGCTCTATTTGCTCTTGTCGCGCTGACGAGGGGGCTCCGGGGGGAGCGTGCCAGTCTTCGCGTGCTCCTCTAGGCCGACCACGATGAGCGCGCGGAGGACATCGGATCGACGCGCCTTGCGCCACGGCATCGACAGGACGGGAATGAGCGAATCGACCCTGGAGATCGTCTCTTCATCGAGCCGAACGGCGACGTGTTGAGTTGCGTTGGCCATCTCGCGCTCGACTCTAACCGCCGTCTTCGACAAACGGTGTTTCGTTGATCCATGGTTCCGTCCAAGAACATTGTGAGACAGCGTCAACGTTTCTCAACGGAGCTTGGTTGCTTGCGCGGGCGCGCGGCCGGCGCTCGCGGTAGAGTGGCAGCGTGACCGATCCTCAGGCCTCGCTGAACGCGCCCGAAGATCCGATCCACGACCCTTATTTGGTGAAGCCGCCGCCGCCCGAGCGACAGTCCGTGCTCGCGGTGATGTCGATCGCGGCGCTGATCGCAGGGCCGCTCGGGTCGATCGCGTCCGTCGCGCTGGGGCTCCTCGCGCGCCGCGCGATCCGCCGCTCCAACGGGGCGCTCTCGGGGCGCGGGCTCGCGTCCGTGGGCGTGGCGCTCGGCTTCACGCTCACCGCCGGGTACGCCGTCGCGTTCGGCGTGATCGCGTGGACGCGCGCGCACCGCGAGGACACGAGCGCGCCCTCTCGTCCGCGCCCCGAGCCCTCGATCACGGCGCCGCCGTCGATCCCGTCCGCGCCGGTCGCGCGGCGATCGCGCCCCCCGATCGAGCCCGTGGCGCCGCGCACGACGCGCGTCGAGCAGAAGGGCGCGATCACGGTCGTGGACGTCGGCGTCTCCGCGCGCTCGCTCGAAGACGAGCTCTCGAAGCAGCGCGCGGAGGCGGCGACCAAAGGCCAGACGCTGCTCGTGATGACGACCGCGGGAGGGTGCGAGCCGTGCCGCGGAGTGGACGCGTCGCTCGCCGATGATCGACTCCAGAAGGCGCTCGCGTCGGTGCGCCTCGTGCGCGTGGACGTCAACGTCTTCGACGACGATCTGACGAACCTCGCGATGCCGCACGCGGCGATCCCAGGCTTCTTCTTGCCCGCGACCGATCTCACGCCGCGCGACGGCATCGACGGCGGCGAGTGGGACGACGACATCCCCGAGAACATCGCGCCGGTGCTCGGCCGCTTCGTGAAGGGCACGTACGACAAGCGCCGCTCGCCGTGGAAGGCGCCCTCGGTCCGGCGGCCGAGCGGCATCTCGCTCTAGTTGGTCAGGCCTTCACCTTGAGCGCGCGGCGCGCCTCTTTGCGCTCGATCGCGAGATCGATGAGGCGGCTCACCAGCTCGCGCTGCGTGATGCCGCTCGCCTCCCAGAGCTTCGGGTACATCGAGATCGCCGTGAAGCCGGGCATCGTGTTGACCTCGTTGACGAGGTACGCGCCGTCGCGCGCGCGCCGGAACATGTCGACGCGCGTGAGCCCCGAGCCTTCGAGCGCGAGGAACGTGCGCACCGAGAGCGCGCGGACGATGTCGAGCTCGCCCTCGGGCAGCGCGGCGGGGATGGTGAGCACGGCGCCGCTCTCGTCCACGTATTTGGCCTCGTACGAGTAGAACCCGTCCGCGTGGCGCACCTCGATCTCGCCCGCGATGGACGCGATCGGATCGTCGTTGCCGAGCACCGAGCACTCGATCTCGCGGCCCTCGACGTTCTCCTCGACGATCACCTTGAGATCGAATTCGAAGGCGTGGAGGAGCGCGGCCTCGAGCTCGCCGAGGGATTTGACCTTCCGCACGCCGACCGACGATCCCATGTTCGCGGGCTTGGTGAAGAGCGGGAAGCCGAGCTCTGCGCACGAGGCGAGCACGCGATCGCGATCGCGCGCGAGCTCGTGCTTCTTGACCACGCGGAACGCCGCGATGGGGATGCCCGCGTCGCGCAGGAGGCGCTTCATCACGTCTTTGTCCATGCCGACGGCGGAGCCGAGCACGCCCGTGCCCACGTACGCGACGTCCGCGAGCTCGAGCAGCCCTTGCATGGTGCCGTCCTCGCCCATCGGGCCGTGCAGCACGGGGAAGATGACGTCGAGCGCGCGCAACCCTTCGGCGCCCGTCGCGCTCGATGCGCCCGAGGGGACGAGCGCGCCGCCCGTGGGCCTCGGCTCCATCGAGACCGCGCGATCGGTCGTGTTGTTGAGCGCGATGAGCCTCGGATCGCGGGTCGCCCCGAGGACCAGCGCCTCCTCTTGGAGCAGCCACCGGCCGCTCCGGTCCACGCCGATGAGCACCGGCTCGAAGCGATCGCGATCGAGCGCGGCCAGCACGTTCCGCGCGGAGAGCAGCGAGATCTCGTGCTCGGCCGACCGGCCACCGAAGAGGATCCCTACGCGGAGGCGTCGCGTCATGGGGCGGAAGCTAGGCCGGCGCGCGCGAGCGGAGCAAGTTTTGGAAGGCTGTTTTTGACCCGATGAGGGCAGAAGGGTAGGGTCGATGGAGATGCCGGAGCGCTCTTCACGTGTCGTCATCGGGGCCGCCGTAGTGGTCCTTGGGGGAGCGCTCGTGTGGCTCGGGCTGGGCAGGCGCGGGGACAAAGGGCCACCAAGCGCGGGCGCGCCGGCTCAGGCGAGCGCGAAGCGCAGCAGGCCGAGCGCGCGCCAAAACACCGAGGCGCGGCGGGCGAGGGACGCGATGCGCGCGCAAATCGTCTCCGAGCTCGAGCGCAAGCGGAGCGCCGCCGCGGCCTCGGCGACGGCGAAGGCCCCGCCGCGGGAGGCTCCGTCGCAGGCGCCCCCTGCGCGCGCCGCGGCGAGCGACGAGGATCGGCCCAAAGGCCACTACGATCCAAAGTACATCCAAAAGCACGTTCGAGAGGATATTTTCCCGCTCTTGCGTGAGTGTTATGAAGAGGCCTTGTCGCGGAGGCCCAAGCTCGGCGGCAAGCTCATCTTGACGTTCACCATCGCAGGCGATCCGAGCGTAGGTGGGATCGTCGAGGAGGCCGATTTCGCCGAGGAGAGCAGCATCCAAGACGAGGAGATGAGGACATGCGTACGTGAGTCGCTCATGACGCTGACCTTCGAAAAACCGCCGGAGGGTGGGGGCTACGTGACGGTGCGATATCCTATTGAATTCTCTGCAGACGACGAGGACGCCGCGACAGGTGCGACGAGCGGCGGCGCATCGATGGACGCTGGGACTGGGACGGACGCGGGAGGGGATGAGCGATGACCGAGGATGAAGCCATCAACATCGTTTATGACGGGCTCGCTGGGCCGGCGAGCCTCATCATCAAGCTCCGGGCGGGGGAGGGGCTCGACCTCGATCTGCTCGACCAGGTGAAGCGCGCGGCGCGGTTTTTGGTGGACCAGATGCGCGCGCGCGCCGACGTCCCGAAGCGCCTCGCGTACGCCTTCCTCGACATCCAGGCTGCGTTCCAGAACGAGATGCTGCGTTATGACGATCACGAGCAGCTCCAGATCGAGGCGGCGAGCATCGCCTTGGTCGAGCTCGGGCTCGAGATCTTCGATCCTGACGGCGGCGCGCCGCGATCCCGCCGAAGCGTGTTTCCGAGCATGTTTCCCCGGAGCAGGTGACGTTCGAACCCGACCATCAACGGTGTCGAAGAATGTCCGCTCTTGGCGCTGATCGACCGGACGAGCTGCCCTTTTGTTGTTAGCTTCGATCGTGGCCACGTAAGATTTGTCGTGGCAGGCGAGGAAGGGCACCTTGAACGATCGAATCCACAACGCGCTCCACGGGCTCTCGCTCGGACGCTCCATCGTGCTCTCGGGCCTCTGCGTCACGCGCCGGAGCCTGTTCGGCTTCTCCATCGAGGGCTCCGACGAGCTCTTCGACCTCGATGAGGTCGCGGCGCGAATCGCGTTCTCGTCACCTCCCAAAGCGCCCATCGCCCTCCGTAAAGGGCCCGCCATCGTGCGGGCGCCCGCGGTCCGGGTGCAGCTCTGCGCGCGTTGTCAGGGCGACGGGCTCGGCCGCCGGAACCGCGGCGCATGTGGGTTGTGCCATGGCCCCGGGATTCAAGTGCTCTCACCTCACGCTTCGAGCGAATGGGACCACGTCCCGCGCGCGCTGGTCGGGGAGGCCGTGCGCCAAGCCCTCGCGGCGCTCGCGGGGTGCCGGTACGATCGCGCGCGATCCAGCCTGATTTCGCTCCTTCACGAGATGGCGCCGCACGCCCCCGACGAGGCGCGGCGCGACGCCGAAGCGGCGATCGGCGAGGGGAGCGGCGGGGCGGACGAGAACGTCGCCTGATTTTTTTTTGAAACTGACGCCGTCCTCCGGGCGTAACGCGAACGCGGCTTGCTTCCTAGGCCGCGGTCTTGGTACGTACGCCCTCGAAGCCAAGGAGGACACGCGTGAGCGATCTTTTGCCGGGCACCATTTTCGGGCGGGATTTCCGCGTCGTTCGGGGGCTTCGCGCGGGCGGGATGGGAGCTGTCTACATCGTGGACCAGCTCTCCACGGGCAAGCAACGCGCGCTCAAGGTGATGGCCCCCGAGCTCGCCTCGGACCCGACCATCCGCGAGCGCTTCGTGCTCGAAGCGCGCGCCGCCTCGGCCATCGAGAGCGACCACGTGGTGGAGATCGTCACCGCGGGGGTCGACGAGGAGACGGGCTCACCATACCTCGTGATGGAGCTGCTCAAGGGCGAGGAGCTCGCGGACGCGATCGCGCGGACGGGCGCGCTCCCGCTCGGCGACGCGGCCGAGATCTTGGCGCAGGTCGGGCACGCGCTCGCGCAGGCTCATCAAAAGGGCATCGTGCACCGCGACCTCAAGCCCGAGAACATCTTCCTCGCGGTGTCGAAGCGCCGTGAGGTGCCGTTCACCGCCAAAATCCTGGACTTTGGCATCGCAAAGCTGGTCGAGAGCAGCCAGAAGACAGGCACGCAGCCGCTCGGGACACCGCTCTTCATGGCGCCCGAGCAGACCGATCGGAAGGGCCGTATCGCGCCCGGGACCGACGTTTGGGCCCTCGGGCTCATCGCATTTCGGCTCCTCGCCGGGCGCGATTTCTGGCGCGAGGCGGACGGCTCGTTGCCCATGCTCCTGCGCGAGATCGTGGTCGAGCCCATCCCCTTCGCCTCGCAGCGCGCGAGGGAGCTCGGCGTCCCCGAAGGTGCTTTGCCGTCGGGCTTCGACGCGTGGTTCGCCCGCTGCGTGAACCGCGACATCGACGCGCGCTTCGCCGAAGCAGGTCAGTGCGTACAAGCCTTCTCCGAGCTCGTCGCGGTGGACGCGCCCCGCGGCGTGCTCACGATGAGCGGCGCCGGGATGGGCACGGGCCAAGTCGGGATGCCCACCGGATCGGCGCCCCGGCCCGCGACGGGCGACGCCGCACAAGCGGTGAGCGGCTCGCTCAAGATCACGCCTCCCGGCGTGCAAGTGAGCCAAAACCTCAGCAACGCGGCGACCGCCGCGGCGCTCCCCCAAACGATGCAGGTCGCGCCCAAAGGGGGCTCCAAGGCGGGGATCGTCGTCGGGGCCATCGTCGCCGCGGCGGCGCTCGGCGCCGTCGGGATCTTCGTCGTCGCCAAGAAGGGCGATGGATCGCCCGCCGGGGTGGGGGCGGCGGGCACGGCGCCCGCGGCCAACACGGCATCTCCTTCGGTCGCGGCCCCGCCCGCGAGCGCGACCGCCGCGCCGCCCGGCGCCTGCCCCGAAGGTATGGTGAAGATCGCCGGAGGCAAGATGTTCATGGGCGCGCGCGACCTGACCGACGACGCAAAGCCCCCTCACGAGGTCTCGCTCAAGGCCTATTGCCTCGACGTCACCGAGGTGACCGCGAGCGCGTACATGGCCTGTGTCGAGAAGGGCGAGTGCGAGCGGCCCCCCGAGAAGGTGAGCTGGCCCAACATCAAAGACGATCAAGTCAAGCACTACAGCGCGTTCTGCAACGGGGGTCATAAGGACCGCGGCGATCACCCCATCAACTGCGTGGCTTGGCCCATGGCCGACAACTACTGCAAGAAGCACAAAAAGAGGCTCCCCACCGAGGCCGAGTGGGAGCTCGCGGCGCGCGGCCCGAGGCAGCGCAAGTATCCGTGGGGCGACGACCCGCCGAGCGCAAAGGTGATGAACGCCTGCGGCGCGGAGTGCGCCAAGTGGGGTGACAGCGTCGGTGAGAAGCACAAAACCATGTACGACGACGACGATGGTCATCCGGCCACGTCGCCCGTCGGCTCGCACAAGCCGGGCGCGTCGGCCGATGGCGTCCTCGATTTGGCGGGCAACGTGTGGGAGTGGACCAACGATTGGTATGGTCCTTATTCGGACGCGCCGCAGGTCGACCCCAAGGGCCCTCCCTCGGGCGATAAAAAGGTGGTTCGAGGCGGCGACTTCTTCGGCTATAACCCCGATTGGGCGAGGCCCGCGTACCGCTGGAAGGCCGCGCCGGAGACGTATTATAGCCACGCGGTCGGCTTTCGCTGCGCGGCGGATCCCTGAGCGGCTCACAAAACCACGCGGATGGTAAGCGATTTTGCTTGACGAGCCATTTCGCTCGCGTATCCTCGCGCGCCCCAAGACCCGGTCCCCAGTGGGGGCTCGGGTCCCGCGAGCGGGCCCTTTGCCCCCACACCCCGAGAAGGACCGAGCAGGATCATGGCGAATACCCCGAAGTGGAACGTACGGCTCCGGCACGAGTGGCTCCAGAGCCCCATCAAAGGCAAGCGCATGAAGCGCTGCCAAAAGGCTCGGATCGGCGTGCTCGACGCCGAGGCGCGCAAGGCCGAGAAGGCCGGCAAGGCCGACAAGAGCGCCGAGCAAGGCTGAATCGCGCGCACGCGCTTGCCCTGCGGCGCGTCCGCGGGGTAAATGCGAGCCCATGTCCAACGTTGTTGCCGTCGTAGGTGCGACCGGGGTCGTGGGTCGTGAGATGCTCCGCACGCTGGAGCAGCGCCGTTTTCCGGCGAGCCGCGTGATCGCGCTCGCCTCTCCCCGTTCCGCAGGTCGAAAGCTCCCGTTCGCAGGGGGCGAGATCGAGGTCCAGGCGGTGACGCCCGCGGCCTTCGAAGGCGTCCACATCGCGCTCTTCAGCGCGGGCGCCTCGGCATCGCGCGAGCTCGCGCCCGAGGCTGCCAAGCGCGGCGCGGTCGTGATCGACAACTCGAGCGCGTGGCGCATGGACCCCGACGTCCCGCTCGTGGTGCCCGAGGTCAACATGGATGCCGCCAAGCATCGTCCCAAAGGCATCATCGCCAACCCCAACTGCTCCACCATTCAAATGGTCGTCGCGCTCAAGCCCCTGCACGACGCCGCGCGCATCAAGCACATCGTCGTCTCGACGTACCAAGCCGCGAGCGGCAAAGGGCACGCCGCCGTCGAGGAGCTGCGCGCGCAGGTGCGCGCCCACGCCGAGGGCAAAGAGCCGCCGAAGAGCGTATTGCCCGGCGTCCTCTCGATGAACCTGCTCATGGACTGGAAGCCCGGCGCGCACGACTACTCCGAAGAGGAGCTCAAGATGGTGAACGAGACGCGCAAGATCATGGGCGACGAGACCATCGGCGTCTCCCCCACGACGGTGCGCGTGCCGGTCGTCACCGGACATGCCGAGTCGGTGCACGTGCAGTTTCACCGGCCCATGAGCGCGGACGAGGCCAAACGCTTGTTGAAGGGCGCGCCCGGCGTCGAGCTGTGGGACGAGCCTTATGCGCCCGGAAAGCACCCGCAGCCCGCGGCGTCCGAAGGCACCGATGCGGTCTTCGTGGGCCGTGTGCGCGACGATTTGGCGGTGCCCGGCGCGATCAACCTTTGGATCGTCGCCGATAATCTCCGCAAGGGCGCGGCGCTCAACGCGGTTCAGATCGCGGAGCGGCTTTAACGAGTCGTAGAGGCTCACGCGGGGCCGCTCGCGGCCGAGCAGGGTGATGGAAAAGCAAAGGGCCGGCAAACGCCGGCCCTTTGTCGCTCATGGCGAGCGTCGATCAGTCGCCGATGTCGGTCGGATCATCCCACGCGAACTTGGTGTCCGCGGGGCCCGGGCTCACCGGGAGACCAAACGCATCACCGCTGTTGTTGTACGCGTCCGCCTGGTTGTTCACCTGGTTGATGGCCGCGATGTCCGTGCCCGCGAGCGTCGCCTGCGCAGCCGCGATGCTGAAGGGCGGGGGCGTGCCGAGGTAGGTCGCGTTGCAGATCGCCGCGAGGAGCTGCTGGCCAGCCTTCATACGCTCCTTCTCGAGCGCCGGGCGAGCTTGCTTGTTGCGGTACTTGACGATGTTGGCGTTGAGGACGCCCATCGCCATCGCGATGCCGGTCTCGACGCGGTTGTCCTTGTCAGGACCGTTGAGGCCGTCAATCTCGTTGTCGTAGTTCTCGTTGCGGAGGGTCACGAAGCCGAGGTTGATGGCGCCGCCGTTCGCCGCGAGGCACGCCGCGGTGAAGGTCGGGTGCGTGGCGTAGAAGCCGATGGTGCGCGTCGCGCCGCCGGCCGCGATGATCACGGTCGACGCAGAGGCCGAGTTGTCCGAGTAGTTGGTCTCGGGCGTCGAGGTCGACACGATGACGTTGTTGGTGACCGTGCCGCTCGTCACCGAGCTCAGCGTGTTGATGGTGATGCTCGCCGATTGGCCGGGGCCGAGGTCCGCGAGGGTGCACGTGACCGTGCCGCTCGCGAACGCGCACGAGCCGGTCGACGACGAGGCGCTCACGAACGAAGAGCCGGCGGGGAGCGGATCCGTGACGACAGGCGCGATCGCCGTGGCCTCACCGAGGTTGGTCACGTTGATGGTGTACGCGATGGCCGTGCCGCCGGAGGTGTAGTTGAGCTGCGCAGGCGCGCTCTTCGTGACGGTGAGGTTCGCGAAGATCACGTGGACGAACGCAGAGTCGCTGTCCGAGACGGGGAAGCCGTAAATGTCCGTGCCGCTCGCGGTCGCCGTCTCCGAGCCGTCCGTGCTCGCGGTCTCGGCCGGGCCGGTGTACGAATAGCTCTCGCCCACGCCGAGCGACGGGATCGTGAAGAGGACGTTGTTGTCCGCGTCCGTGACGACCACGTTGACGAGCGGATCGTCGCCGAAGTTGGTCACCACGTAGCAGTAGTTGATGGAGGAGCCGGCCACGACCGTGACGGAGTCGACGCCCGGGCAAACGCCGTTGGTCGAGACCGTGACGTCGATATCGATGGTCGGGGTGACGACGTTGACGGCCGCCGGATCGAGGTTGCTCGTCACGCTGGAGCCGAGGACCGCGTCCGTGCCGTTCGCCGACGCGTTGTCGATCTGGTCGTTGTTCGCGGCGACGGTCGTGCTGAAGGTGGCAGAGCCGCCCGAGGGGATGTCGGCCGTGCCGGGGATGAGGCCGAGCTGATCGTCGGTGACGGTCACGCCGTTGACCGCGACGTCACCCGTGTTGGTGACGACGTAGCACCACGTCACCTGCGTGCCGATGAGCACGTTGACGACCTCGGAGCCGGGGCAGGTGCCGTCGGTCGAGACCGTGGTGGAGATGGAGAGCGAGGGGCTGATGACATCGACGTACGCGTCGTTCGGCGGGCTCACGACCGGCGAATTGAGGATGTTCTCGGTGCCGGAGGCGACGGCCGCGGTGACCGTATCCATGGTCGCCGTGTAAGGCGCAGAGACGATGGTCGCCTCACCGGGGGTGAGCGTGCCAACGTTGATGATGTTGCCGTCGTCGGTGACGATGATGTTGTTGATGGTCACGTCGCCGGTGTTGGTCACCGTGTAGCAATAGGTGACGGTGGTGCCGGTGAGGACGGTGACCGACTCGGAGCCGGGGCAGTCGCCCGTGGTGCTCACGGTCTTCTCGATCGCGAGGCTCGGCGCAACGACGGTGACCTTGGCGGAGTCCTCATCGCTCACGGCGTTGTCGAAGACGTCGCTGCCCGTCGCGGTGCCCGTCTCGATGTGAAGCGTGTTGGCAGGCGCCGTCGGCCCGACGATCATCACCGATTGGCCGATCGCGAGGCTCGCGAGGTCAGCGATGGTGACGTTGTCTTGGTTCTCGACGTGAACGTTGATGAGGTCCTCGCTACCGTCGTTGGTGACGAGGTAGCAATAGGTCACGGGCGTGCCGATGAGGACGGTCGTGGCGTCCACGCCGGGGCAGGTGCCGTCGGTGCTCACGGTCACGTCGATGTCGATGTCCGGGGCGACCACGTGGACGACCGCGGGATCATAGTTGCTGACGACCGGAGCGCCGGTCTGCGCCGAGGTGCCGTTGGCGACCGCGGTGAGCACGAGATCGGTGGAGGAGATGTCCGCGCGGCTGAGCGTATAGCTCGCGCCGGGGGCGAGCGTCGCGATGGAGCCCGTCACCGCGCCATAGATGTCGTCGGTCACGGTGATGTTGTTGACGGTCGAGGTGCCAATGTTGGTGACCGTGTAACACCACGTGAGGTTCTCACCCGCAGGGACGTTGACGACCTCTTGCCCAGGACAGGAGCCGTTCGTCGAGACCGTCGTCGCGATCGCGAGCTTGGACTCGACCACGAAATACGAAATGTAGTTGGGGCCGCGCGTGAACGCATCGCGCCCGCCGGCTTTGGCGCCTGTCACGGTGATCGCGTGGACGTCGCTCGCCTGCGCCACGATGGGCGTCGAGATGAACTGCGCGGAGCCAAAGAGCGGAATGGTCGCCGACGCAGGGGAGATCGAGGCGACCTTGGGGTCGTGAATGGTGACGTTGAACAACGTCTCCTGCGTGGGGAGGGAGTTCTCGATCTTGTAACACATGTAGATCGTAGTTCCCTTTTCCACGGTGAGCGGGTTCGCGTCGTCCGCGTTGCCGCACGTGGCGTCCAGGCTAGCCCGGAGCGTCATGGGAATTACGACCACGGCCTGCGCGCTGACGGGGGCGAAGATCAACGTCCCGAGCGCGAGGAGCCATGCAATCCAAGCTTTGGTCCGCGGTTTTTTCGTAGTGTTCATGGTCCCTAGATAAAATGTCCTGATGATTGCCAGTTGTCCCCTGCCACGTAAGGACTCTCCTCAACATGGACGAGGGCGTACCCCGCCGCGAGAGAACACAACCCCATGGAGTCGAAGGGAGCCAATATTGGCTACCCGCGACCTCGACTGGGCGTGCTCCCGTCTGGTCCTCCGGGCCTACTGCACCCCGTCGCACCCCAGGTGAGACGAAATACGTAGAGAAGCAAATTTAGCTGAACATACTCTCGCCCATTTTCTTTTGCAACCCCTATATCGCACAATGTGCGGGGCAAAATTGTCGCCGAATGACCGAGAAAGGCCGCTCAAGAACGTAACACCGTATTTCACGCTCAACGCGTGAGAGGCGGCGTCAGCCCGGGTTCGTCTGGCAGCAACCCGTGATGCAGGTTTGGTTATCCGGGCAGGAGAGCTGCCCGGGCTGACCGCAGGGCGCGGAGCCCACGGGGCATTGTTGCGATGAGCAGTCGGGCGGGAGCGTGGGCTTGCCGACGCAGATCTCGCAGTGCTCACACATGTTGAGGCACGCGGTCACCTGCGTACAAGGCTTGCACTTCGTCGGGTCGTCGAGCGTGTTGATGTTGCAGCTCCCCGTGCCGGCGGGGTTCTCCGAGCCGAGCCACACGGTGGTGGGCGCGCCCGGGATGGCGCAGCAGCCGAAGCAGTCGCAGCCGTTCGGCGTGAGCGGACCGCAATACCCGGTGCAGACCGCCGACTGCGACACGAAGAGCTGCGAGCACGTGGAGCCCGTCCCCGGGATGTTCGCGTTCGGGTTGTACGCGCATTGGCTGCCCTCCGGCGGGTAGTTGGGCGCGACCTCGAGCGGATCGCACTTGTGGCTCCAATAGCAATCATCGTTGCCCGATCCGGTGTCGGCGTCGAAGTAACAATCCGACTTGCACGGCGAGTTGTTTTGGCCGGGGATGCCGCCGTAGAAGCTGTCCTCGGTGTTGTCGCAGGGGCCGAGGCACTGATCGTCCTCGGAGTCAATCTTGCAATCACCGTCGTTGTCGAGGCAATCCCCGCATTGATAGACCTTGCCTTGGCACGTCTTGACGGTGCAGAAATTACCGCACCCGAGCGACGGGTCGCACGTCTCGCCGCAGCCGCATTGCTCGTTGTGCAGGATCTTCTTGCACGCGTTGAGCACGGGATCACACACCTCTTCGGTGCACGCGATACCGTCGCTCGGGCACACGAACGGAGCGCCCGGCTTGCATCCCAAGACAGGATCGCAGACCTCGGCGCCGTTGCAGAGCTTGCCATCCGAGCAAAGGAAGTTGACGGGGATGTGCGAGCACGTGCCGTCGGGCTCGCTGCACGCGTCGGCGGTGCACGCGACGCCGTCGCTGCAGTTGACGGGCGCGCCGCTCACACAACCCATCATCGGATCGCAGACCTCGGCGCCGTTGCACGCGAGCCCGTCGCTGCACGCGAGATCGCTCGGCGCGTGGGAGCATTGGCCGTTCACCGGGTTACACGCGTCGGTGGTGCACGCGATGCCGTCGTCGCAGTCGATGGGCATCCCCGCTTGGCAGATGCCGTTGACGCACGCCTCGACGCCGTTGCAGAGGTCACCGTCTTGGCACTGCGCCGAGGTGTTGCACGGCGTGCCCGGCGTGCAGCCGTTCTGCGCGATGACGCAGAACTGGCCTTGAGGACAAAGCGTGTTGTCCGGCGTGTGCTTGCAGCTCTTGCTCGGCTCGTCGCACGCGTCGGCCGTACATGCGATGTTGTCCGAGGGGCAGGGCGGGGGAGGCCCGTCCACGCAGCCGGTGGGCGCGGGGCCGTTCACGCTGCACGTCTCGACGCCATCACAATAAAGGCCGTTGTCGCAAACGGCGTTGGTCGGCGTGTGCGTGCACGTCTTGTTGGCCTCGTCGCACGCGTCGGCGGTGCAGCTCAGGTTGTCGTTGCAGTTGACGGGCGAGCCCGCCACGCAGCCGAGGAGCGCGTCACACGTCTCGGCGCCGTTGCAGAAGACTCCATCGCTGCACGCGGCGTTGCTCGGCGTGTGCTTGCACGCTTTATTGGCCTCATCACACGTGTCGACCGTACACCCGATGCTGTCATTGCAGCTCGGAGGCGCGCCCGCGAGGCAGCCCGACCCCGGCGCGCCGAGGAGCGGATCACATGCCTCCGAGCCATTGCAGAACAAGCCATCCGAGCAGCTACCATCGTTGGGGACGTGCGCACACGCGTCCGCCGCGAGGTCGCAGAAGTCGTCGGTGCACATGACGCCGTCATCGCAGCTCGGCGCGCCCATCGAGAGGCAACCCAAGATCGCGTTGCAGAATTCAACGCCGTCACAAGCGATGTTGTTGTCGCAGAGGGCGTTGTTCGCGATGTTGTCACACTGCTTCGCCGCCTCGTTGCAGCTGTCGACGGTGCACGCGATGCCGTCGTCGCACGCGGGCGGCGGCCCGGCCACACACCCCATTTGAAGATCGCACACCTCGGCGCCGTTGCAGAACAACGCGTCTTGACAGCTCGCATGGTTGGGCGCGTGCGCGCACGCCTTCGCGGCTTCGTCGCAGCTGTCCACGGTGCACGCGACGCCGTCATCGCAGCTCGGCGGCGCGCCGGGCGTACAGGCGCCCGCGACGCACGTCTCGGGGCCATTGCAAAAGAGGGTGTCGTCGCACTCGGCGTTCGTCGCACAAGGCCCCATCCCGCTGCTGCTCGACGAGCCGCTCCCGCTCGTGGACGAGGACGAGGCGCCGCCCATTCCACCGCTCGAAGACGACGAAGCGCCGCCCGTCCCGCCGCTCGATGACGTCCCGCCGCCCATCCCACCACCGCCGTTTCCAGAGCTGGTGGAGGACGACGACGACGCGCCGCCGGTGCCGCCGCTCGAAGACGACGAGGTCGAGCTGGTCATCCCCGAGCTCGATGTGGTCTCACCGCTCGACGAGCCGGAGCTGCTCGACGACGACGTAGGGCCCGATCCACAGCCCATGAAGACTGCCGCCAAGAGACCCAACAACGCGAGCGTACCGGATGATTTCAAAGCTCCCTCCTTGTCGAACGGGGGACAGGCGTGCGCAGGGAAAGAACAAAGCGGCGCACAGCTTTGACCGTATCGGGGGTTCGTGCCACCGCGCAAGCGCCGAGGACGCCCCTTCGCGCGAAAGAGCATTTGAGCCCCGACGCTCTTTTTTGAGACTTTTTTGTGGGTTTGCGGAGAGGGAGGTTGGGTGAGCCGTCAGGCCTTCAAGGCGTTACGTCGACGTAGAACACGCCGCGCAGGTCCTCTGTGGCCGAGATGGGGCCGGGGTTACCGCCCGGCGCGCGCCACGAGAGCGCCCGGAATTGATAATACATCCCGGGGTCCATGGGCCCGCCGTACATCACCGAGACCTCGTTTTGCCCGGAGACTCCGGGGATGTTGGGCCCGTCGCACCCGGGCATGATGGCCGCGTCCGCGAGGCACCACACGAGATCTCCATAGGCGTTGTAGACGACCACCGTGTAGAAGTCCTCGCTCGAATCATCGGCCCAGCGGAGGAGCGGAGGTGTGGTGACGGGCTCGGGATCGTCGACGCCCGGCCCGAACACCGCGAGCGCCTCGGTGATCTTGAACGAGGTGGGCAATGCGACCGCCATACCGGGGCTCGGCATGTCGACCGTGACAATCTGCGTGCCCGAGATGTTCGGGTCGGGGTCGCGCACCAGATTGTCATTCTCGAACGCGGCGAGCACCACGTAGGAGCCCGCGGGCACGTTGCTGATGGTGAACGCGCCGCTCACGTTGGGAGGACCGCTGAGCGGCGCGCGCAGGCCGCGCGGCACCTCCCCGCGGACGAAGGTGTCGCTGAACGTCGACGCCACGACCAAGACAACGCTGGTGAGCGAGCCGCCGGGCGCGTTGACGATGTTGACGTTGCCCGAGATGGTGCCGAGCGCGTCGGTCGAAGGGCTCAAGTCGACGCCCGTGAGCGGTTTGCCCGCGACGGTGGCCATGGCCGGGACGAGCTGGATCCCTGCGGCATACCCGCGCACGGTGTAGCCGCCGTCAGGCACGTTGAAGATGGTGTACGCGCCCTTCTTGTCGGAGATGGCGCTGATACCCTTGTTGTTCGCGTCTTCGGCCACGACGAGCACGCCGCCGCCGCCCGGATTGGCGAGCACGGTGCCCGCGATGCTGGGCAAGCCCTGTTGATCCATCGGCAGCGCGATGAGCGCGATGTCCGTGAGCGTCGTGTCGATGGTCCACGCCTTTTGCCCCATGGTGGCCATGAGCGCGTCGCTCGTCTTGATGGGCAACGCGGTGCGGAGCCCGCCGGGGAAGGTCTGGTATCCAGACGCGGACGAGCGGAGCGTAAAGGCCATGTCCGTGACGGGCGCGCCGTCCGCGCCGCGCGGGACCGGCAGATCGAGCTTGTAATTGCCCGACGCGTCCGTCGTCGCGACGTCGGTGATGGCCGTCGCCTGATCGTCGAGCGCGATCACGAGCGCGCCGGTGATGGCGGCTTTGGTCATCGCGTCGAAGACCATGCCTGTCACGAGCACGGGCGGATAACAAGCGTTGCCGCCCGCCTCGAGCTCGGCGCACACGAGCCCTCCGGCGCATTGAGGCATCATCGGATCACACGCGCCGCCCTCGGCGATGCCGCAGATCCCTGTGCCGTCCTCGAGCGCGCCGCAGACCGTGTCACCGACGCAGTAGTCGGTGCCCATGGGATCACACGCAGCGCCGATGGGGAGCTGGCACGTGCCGCCTTCGAGGCACACGCCCTCTCCCTGGCAGTTGTCCGTCTTGGAGGCGACGTCGCATTTGCCGCCGAGCGGGATCTCGCAGATCTTTTGATCGGTGCAGATCGCGTCGTCGAGGCAATAGTCCGGTCCGGCCGGGTCGCAGGCGCCGCCCGGGGGGTTGTAACAGATGTTGTTGTCCTCGGGCCCTTTGGCGCAGGCGAGCCCGTTCGGGCAGCCCGCCTCGGGGTCGCACTCGTCGCCGGCCTTCTCGGGGTTCGGGCCGCAGCCCAGCGCGAGGGCCCCGAGCACCCCCGCGAGCGCCACGGAGATGAGATCGCGAATGTTCATGATAAATAGACCTCCTCCCTACGTGTCATTTGTAGAGAAAGACACCCTTGAGATCTTCGGTGATCGAGATGGGCGTGCCGCCGTTCTTGATGGAGACGGCCCGGAACTGGTAGATGCTCCCGCTCACGAGCGGGGGGCCGCCGTAGTCGACGCTCACGGTCATGTTGCCGCTCACGCCGGGCACGTCGGTCTTCTCCCAAACCATGTTGCCATAGGCGTCGAACACGCGGACCTCGTAGTGGTCTTCGCCCGAGTCGTCCTCCCATTGGAAGGTGGGTGTGCCCGTCACCACCTCTTCGCCGTCGGGCGAGACGTCGTTGAGCGAGCCCGTCACCTTGAAGCTCTCGGACAAGGTCACGTTCTGTCCGGCGACCGTGATGTGAACGGTGTTGGTGCCGCCGATGCTGGTGTCGGGGTCGCGCACGAGGAAATCGTTCTCGAACGCGGCGAGCACAACGTAGTTGCCGTCGGGCACGCCCGCGATGCTGAAGGCGCCGCTGATCCCCGCGACGCGGAGCCCGGGCGGCGCCTCGCCGCGCGCGGCGGTCGGGACGAAGGTCTCGTCGACCACCAAGATGACCGACGTGTCTTGGCCCATCCCCGGGTTGACGATGTTGATGTTGCCCGACACCACCGCGGTGGCTTTGCCCAAGTCGGCGAGATCGACCCCGGGCGTGTTCATGCCCGCGGTCACCATCGCGCTCGCGTCGCCGAGCGAGAGGCCCACTTTGTAGCCCTTTACGGCCACGCTCCCCGCGGGCACGTTGAACACGGTGTAGCTCCCGTCGATGTCGGCGATGCCCGTGACGCCGCCGCCCGTCATGGCCGCTCCGCCCGCGACGACCAACGTGCCGACAGGCACCTTGGCGAGCACCTTTCCGCTCACCGATCCGAGCCCCGAGGCGTTGGGGATCGCGATGAGGCCGATGTCGGTCGCCGCGTTCTCCAGGTGCGGTGGGTTGCCGGTCGCGCTCGACACGTCGATGGGGAGCGCCACGCGCGGCGCCGTGGGGAAGGTGAGGTAGCTCTGCGCGTCGGCGCGGAGGAAGACCTCTTGTTGGATCAACGTGCCGTCGCTGTTTCGCGGGGTGGGCACGGTGAGCGTGTAATCGCCCGCCGCGTCGGAGATGGCCACGCCCGTCACCGCGGCGAAGTTCGCGTCGCGCGCGACCACGTGCGCGCCTTCGACCGGGGCGTTCGTCCCGAGATCGAACACCATGCCTCCGATCGTGACAGGCGGGAAGCACGCGGGATATCCGTTCGGCACCTCTTCGCACACCGTGCCTGCGGCACATCCGCCCTCCGTGGCGGTGTTGCAGTAACACGCGGGCTCGCCCTCGGGGCCGACGAGGCACGTCTTTCCATCCGCGCACCCCGCCCCGGTGTCGGGCGAGCAGAAGCACGCGGCTTTGCCGTCTTTGCCCTCTTTGCACACCTGGCCTTGGGCGCACCCGGTGTTGTCGTCAATCGAGCATCCGCCCTCGGATCCTCCGCCGCAGCCTTGGGCGAGCGTCATCGTGAGGCCCCAAACGACAAAGGAAGACAGAAGCCCGGCGAGCGCCGAGCGTCGCGCGTCGATCATAAAACCTCCTCAGCGACCGGTCCTCCGCCCCAATGAGGGGTGGAGGACATCAGGGGATAATGAGCTTATCCAAACAGCGTGAGACGTTGATCAGCCAGGGATCTTCTGGCAGCACCCCGTAATGCAATAATACCCCCCGGGGCAAGGCAGTTGGCCGGGCAAGCCGCAGGGGATGACCCCGTCCGAGCACTGGCTGCCACCGCTCGACGAGCTGCTGGAGGAAGAGCTGGAGCCGCTGTCGGGCATACCGCTGTCGGGGATACCACTGTCGGGCACGCCGGCGTCGGGGAAGCACTCGGGCGGCAGCTCGGTCTTGCCGAGGCAAAGCTCGCAGGTGCCGCACGTGTTCAAGCACGCCGCGACGGGCAAGCACGGTTGGCATTTGTCGGGATCGGCGACGTCGGCGATGGTGCAGGTGCCGTTGCCCGCGCCGTCGACCGAGCCGAGGTAAACGTATTTGCCGCCTCCCGCCGGCAGCTCGCAGCAGCCGAAGCAGTCACACCCGTTGGGCGTGAGCGGGCCGCAGATGTCGTGGCAGATCTGCGATTGCGCTTGATAGAGCTCGGCGCACGTCTTGTTGGTCCCCGAGATGTTGGTGTTGGGGTCGTACGCGCAGGCAGCGCCGTTCACGGACTCTGGATAATAATTGGGCGGGACCTCGTGCGGGTCGCAGCCATGATCCCAATAACAATCGTCGTTGCCGGGGCCGGTGTCGTTGTCGAAGTAACAGTCCGCCTTGCAAGGCGCGCTGTTCTGCCCAGGGATGTCGGGATAATAGCTGTCCTCGCTGTTGTCGCACGGGCCGAGGCAGTCGGGGTCGTCCGAGTCGATGAGGCCGTCACCGTCGTTGTCGATGCCGTCGCCGCATTTGTAGACTTGGTTTTGACAAGGCGCGATGGGGTGGACGCCCGAGCTCGTCCCGCTCGACGTGCCCGTGCCGGTGCCGGAGCCCGCCGTCCCGCTCGACGAGGACATTCCCCCGGTGCCGCTCGTGGAGCCGCCCATGCCGGTGCCCGTGGATCCAGCGCCGGTTCCCGTGCCCGAGGAGCCGCCGCCGGTCCCCGTGCTGCTCGTCGAGCCGCCGGTGCCCCCGCCGCCACACCCGAACGAGATGAACATCGCGCCTGTGGTGGCGATAAGAGAGCCGATCAGCAGCGTTGCAAAGCGCACAGGTCATCCTCCTAAGCGTGTGTCCGAGGAGGATTGTTGCACAAAAACGGGCTCTGCGAAGCACTATTTTTCGAGCATTATGGCCCCAGATTCACGCTCTCGAAAGAAGGTGATTCGAGGTGGGATGATGTGCCGACGTCGAGGATCCGCTCAATCCGGGATCTTCGTCAACGAGATGTCGAGATGGATGGGCGGGTCGCCCTCTTTGGCTTCTACAATCTTGTCCCAGGGGAAGAATCCGGGCTTCTCGACGGTGATTCGATGTTTGCCGGGGGGCAGCGCGACACCGTGTTTGGCGACGAAGGCGAGCGCGCCGAGGTAGCGATCATCGACGGTGACCGACGCGTCGGGCACGTCGCCTTTGACCCGAAGCGAGGTGGTGATGGGGCCGGCGGCGCACGCGGTCATCGAGGTGACGGCCGCGGCGAGGGCGAAGGACAGGGCTCTTCTCATCATCATCACTCCCACTCGATGGTCGAAGGCGGTTTGGAGGAGACATCCATCACCACGCGGTTGACGCCTTTGACCTCGTTGATGATGCGCGCGCTCACCTTGGCGACGAGATCATAAGGCAGGCGGGACCAGTCCGCGGTCATGCCGTCGGTCGACTCGACGGCACGGAGCGCGATGGCCTCGTCGTAGGTGCGCTCGTCGCCCATCACGCCCACCGATCGCACGGGCAGGAGCACGCAGAACGACTGCCAGACCTTGTCGTAGACGCCCGCCGCGCGGATCTCTTCGTCGAAGATCGCGTCGGCGAGGCGCAGCGTGCGGAGCCGCTCCGGCGTGAGCTCGCCCAAGCACCGCACGGCGAGACCGGGGCCGGGGAACGGGTGGCGATAGAGCACCTCGCGCGGCATGCCGAGCGCGAGCCCGGCGGCGCGCACCTCATCTTTGAAGAGCTCGCGCAAGGGCTCCACGAGGCCGAGCTTCATGCGCTCGGGCAACCCTCCTACGTTGTGATGGCTCTTGATCACGGCGCTCGGTCCTTTGTGCGACACGCTCTCGATGACGTCGGGGTAGAGCGTGCCTTGGGCTAAGAACCGCGCGCCCTCCACCTTCTTGGCCTCTTCTTCGAACACCTCGACGAACACGCGGCCGATGATCTTGCGCTTCTTCTCGGGGTCGGTCACGCCCTTGAGCTCGGAGAGGAACCGCTCGGCCGCATGCACGTGGACGACCGGGATGTGGAAGTGATCGCGGAACATGCGCGCGACGCTCTCGGCCTCGTGGAGGCGCAAGAGGCCGTTGTCGACGAAGATGCACGTGAGCCGCTCGCCGAGCGCGCGCTGGCAGAGCACCGCCGCGACCGACGAGTCGACGCCGCCGGAGAGGCCCAAGATCACGCGGTCGGTCGGGCCCACCTTGGCGCGCACGGCGCTCACCGCCTCTTCGATGAACGACGCGGGCGTCCACGTGGCCGCGAGGCCGGCGACGTCGAACAAGAAGGCTTCGAGCAGGTCTTTGCCGCGCGGCGTGTGCGCGACCTCGGGGTGGAACTGGATGCCGTAGATCTTGCGCGCTTCGTCGGCGATCGCTGCGATGGGCGCGCCCTTGCTGCTGCCGATCACGGAGAAGCCTTTGGGCGGCGCGTCGAGCCTGTCGCCGTGGCTCATCCACACCGAGAGGCTCTCTCCGCGATCGAAGCGGCCGAAGACGCCCGCGGGCTCATCCACGTTCACGATCGCGGGGCCATATTCGCCGTCCTCGCGCGTCACCTTGCCTCCGAGCTCGAAGGCGAGGAGCTGGAGCCCATAACAGATGCCGAGGATGGGGACGCCGAGAGAGAACAGCGCCGGATCGACCCTGGGCGCCCCTTCGCCGTAGACGCTCGCGGGCCCGCCCGAGAGCACGATCGCGCGCGGGGCGCGCTTTTGGATCGCCTCGATGGCCATGTTGAAGGGGTGAATCTCGGAGTAGACGCCGATCTCGCGGATGCGCCGCGCGATGAGCTGCGTGTATTGCGAGCCGAAATCAAGGACCAAACAATCGAGGTGGGCCGCTGCCATGCGCGCCCGCTAGCACGGCGCGGCGAAGGCGGATAGCATGCGCGGCGTATGAGCCCTCGCTTCGCCCGCCTCGCCTCGGTCCCCTCTCTCTTCGTGAGCGTCGCGCTCTTGGCCGGCGCCGTCGCGCTCACCTCGTCGTGCCACCCGACCGAGCGTTACGAGTCGGTGGGCCAGCTCCTCCGCACCGACGTCGTCGAGGTGGACGAGAAGGACCCAAAGAAAGCGACGATGCTCGAGATCGAGATCGAGTGGGATCCGTGCCCGGGCGATCAATTTCAAGTCATCCGCGGAGGGACCGAGTTCGCCGCGTGCATGAAGCAATACGAAGGCGGGGATTACGTCTCGCTCGTGGTCGATCGGTTCTGGGACACGCGGGGGTTTTATCGTTGGGAGGTGGTGAAGGTGGGTGAGTGCAACAGGCCCATGCAGATCGACGCCGAGGGCTCGTATGAAAAATCGCAGGAGTGCGAAGACGTGATGCACCACGGGGTCAAGGCGGGCTTCACGTGCAGCCGTAAGCCCTTTGCCAAGCTCGTCTCGGTCTGCCCGTGGATGGCGCGCGACTGAGGCGCGCTCATCGTGCCTATACGTCCCAAGCGACCGGCCCCTCGACGTATTCCTCGACGAGCGCCTTCACCGCTGGGGTCACCGTCCACTGCGTCGAGCCCATCGTGGCGCGTGTCTTCGTCGTACCGTCATCCAACGGAACAAACCCGAGGAGCCCCAGGACCGAAGCACAATTGACGCAGCAAGGTTTCGCTTCACACTGGACGGTCTTATCGCCGACGTCGATGTCCAAGTCGCCGCTCTTGATTTGGATTGCGATCTGGTGAAGCGCATCCATCTCCGCGTGACCATGCCCTTGTCCGGTGCGTCCTTGAAAATCCTCCCCGCCCCACGCCAACCACACCTCCGTGCTCTCGCTCCCGTCGCTGGTCTTTTTTACTTCACGGGCCGGGAATTGGGCGTAGCCAGAGCGCAAGGGAATGGGGTCTTTCTTCTCTTTGCGCGTCCTCAGCCTCATCAGCTGTGTGACCGAGCGCGCGTCCTTCGCCTGCATCACCGCGGCTCTCCGCGGCAAGGGATAGAGGTGAGCGGTCGCGCCGGTGGGAGCCGTCAAGCTCTGGGCTGCGTTCATACTGGGCAGGGACATCGGTTCCTCCAGTCGTCTTTGGCCCCGAAGCGGAGCTCCCACCAGCCTATCCGGCGCCATCCCGGAGGACTCGTCGCCGATGACGAAAAATGCGGCCTCGATTACGAATTCGAAGGGCCCTGTGCGATCAGAGGCCGCCGTCGCGACGTTTCGCTGCCGACACCGGCGGCACGACGGCGACCACCTCCACGGGCGCTGGGAGAGGAAGACGAGAGCGTGCAGCCTTCGTGTTCGGCGCAGCGCTCGCCGTCACCGCTTGTGGCAGCGAGGTCGAGAGCCCGGGAACATGGTGGCTCGCAGCCGCTCGATCTCCAGAATTTAACGCAAAGACGCAAAGACGCAAAGAGAGGGGGAAGGATACGAAAGAGGGCGTGAGCGGCTCGCCCGCGCCCCCACTCTCCTTCTCTTAGCGCCTTTGCGCCTTTGCGTTAAAAATTCCGGATCGCTTGAGGTTACGGCTCGTTCCTGGGGGGTGACACGGTAGTGTTAGTTACGTATTGATCGAGGGTCGTGCTCGGTGATTGCAGACCGCGTCAGCCGTCGGCGCCGATCTTGTGGATGAGCTCCTTCAGCACCTCGTCGGCTTTGTCGTTGTCGATCTGGCACGTTCCGGCGGCGTCGTGCCCGCCGCCGCCGTACTCGAGCATCTCCTCGCCCACGTTGGTGCGAGAGCTCCTGTCGAGGATCGATTTGCCGGTGGCGAGCACGGTGTTCTGCTTCTTGAGCCCCCACATCACGTGGATGCTGATGTTGCACTGGGGGAAGAGCGCGTAGATCATGAATCGGTTGCCGGCATAGATGATCTCCTCCCCCCGGAGATCCAAGACGACGAGCTTCTTGTGCACCGTGGAGCACCGCAGGATCTGCTCCTCGAACCTCTTCCGGTGATCGAAATACAGATCGACGCGCTCCTTCACGTCGGGCATTTCGAGGATCTCGTCGACGGTGTGGTTCAGGCACGCGTCGATGAGGCGCATCATCAAGTCGTAGTTCGAGATGCGGAAATCGCGGAAGCGGCCGAGGCCGGTGCGGGCGTCCATCAGGTAGTTGAGGAGCACCCACCCCGTGGGGTTCAGGATTTCGTCGCGCGAGAATTGGGCGGAGTCGGCCTTGTCGACGGCCTCCATCATGTCGTCGGGGATGTCGGCGAACCTCTCTTTGCCGCCGTAATGGCGGTAGACCACGCGCGCGGCGGAGGCGGCCTCCGCGTCGATGATGTGGTTGTCCTTCTTGCCGACGCGGAGCAGCTCGCTCGAGTGGTGGTCGAAGGCCAGGTGGACGCCGTCGACGTAGGGCAGGTTGGTGGTGATGTCCCGATCCGTGACGGGGACCTTACCGTCCTGCATGTCCTTGGGGTGGACGAACTTGATGTCGTCGATGAGATCGAGCTTCTTGAGGAGGACGGCGCAGACGAGGCCGTCGAAGTCGCTCCTCGTCACCAGTCGATGCTTGGTCGTCATGCAGCGAGCTTAGATCGGGCGGGCGCGCGTGGGGAAGGGCCCCGGCGCTCGGAGGCGGAAGCCGGCCGCCGGCCCGCGTGACGAGCCCTCCGGCTCGGGGACGTGATAGGGTGCGGCCGTGCGGCGGTTCAGCTCCTACGGGCCGGTGGATCCCAAGAGAAACTTCAGCGTCGAGCGTCGGGCGCTCGTCGACCGTTGTGTGGACGAGCTGGTGGGCGATCCCGAAGAAGGCGGCCACTACTTCACGATCTGGGCGCCGCGGCAGACGGGGAAGACCTGGATCATGCGCCGCGCCATCGAGGAGATCCGCGCGCGCTACGGCGACCGGTTCCGGGT